>CAQLOA010000061.1 GCA_948829205.1 uncultured Eggerthellaceae bacterium | reverse complement strand
GGGGGACGGCTGCAGGGAGCTTCTGTAGGAGGCGAAGAGGGCGCCGTCCAGCGTGTCCAGCGCTCCCTCGATGTTGGGGACTGCGACATCCTTGCTGGTGTTCACCCATATGGAGCCGTCGTCGCCGAAGTCGATGGAGACCTTTACGTCCTCCCCCAGCGAATGCACGTTGACGGCTTCGAGGATGTCCTTCGAGGCCTTCACCTCGTCGATGTAGGGCTCGAGGTACCATGTCCCGTCGTGCTGGCTTGCCCTGGTTGCGATCCAGCTCATGAGCGTCGGCCTGTCGAAGGACACCGTCTTCTCCTCGGAGACGAACTCGACGGAGCCG
Source organism: uncultured Eggerthellaceae bacterium (assembly GCA_948829205.1). Lineage (GTDB taxonomy): Bacteria > Actinomycetota > Coriobacteriia > Coriobacteriales > Eggerthellaceae > MGBC163016. The sequence goes on along the minus strand of CAQLOA010000061.1, from coordinate 7,558 downwards.
GGGACGGCCTCCTGTATGGCAGACTTCGCAAGCTCGGCTGCGCCCTGGTCGATCTTGTAGGTGGCGGGGCGAACGTCGGCAACGAACTTCTGAAGCGCGGACTCGTCGACCAGCAGCGCCTCGTCCAGGCGGCCTTTGAACTCGCCGTCGTCGAGCCGGCTTCCGTCGCAGCCATCGACGACGGAGACGTCCTCGCCGTCGATGGAGAGGGAGTAGTCCTCGACCGGAGACCCCAACGCCATGTTGATGTCGGACACGAGCCCCGACAGCATCGACTCGTCGTATGCGGCCCTGGGCGTTATCGCAAGGTCTTCCTCTGACGCCCCCAGGCGTCCCAGCATCCCAAGCCGATTGCCCAGGTCTAGCGCTTCCTGTGCGAGGTCCTTGGAAGGGACGGAGGCCTGAAGGGACTCCGCCGAGGTTATCCAAAGCTTCTTGTTGCTCTGCGCCTCCTCGAAGGAAAGCTGTTCGGCAAGCGCCTCGTTCTGGATCATCTGAAGCTCGATGTCGGCCGAGTTCGCCGTCTCCTCGTCTGCGAAGATGTAGACGGTGGTGGCGTTGAGATGCTGCGTGTACTTGTCTCCTATGGCTGCCGCTGCCTCGTCCACGGTCATGCCCGAGACGTCGACCTCCCCTACCCGGATCCCGTCGGCTATGCGGTCATGCGGCGCGAGCAGGGAAAAGAGCGAGAAGACCGCGACGACGAGGATGGCGACGAGCCCGATGGCGACGGGCTTGCTCCTGCGCCAAAGCGAGGAGTATGCACGCCCGATGGATGAAAGGGCCGAGCCTGCTGCCGCAGCAGCGGACGATGCGGCCTTGGAAGCCCCTCTGCTGGCACCTTGCGTGGCGGACGGCATGGGGGAAGGGTCGGGATTGAAGGAACCTTTGCTGCGGCGAGAGCTGCCGGCCGCGCTTTGCGCACGGTTGCGCTGCGCGTCGCGTCCTGCGGTTCGCGAGCGGCCGTCAGGCTTGGGAGGGTAAGACGCGGCGTTGCGGCGACGGGGGTCGTTGGCGCGATAGGCGTCCTGACGCGACGAACCGTGCGGGTTGGGGCGTCCTTCGCCCGTTCGCCGTGCGGCCGGATCGAGCGGTCTCGCCGCCTGCTGGTGCCTGGAGTCTGGAACGCGCCTTCGCTGCGCCCCACCGTCCCTTCCTGGCATCGCGCTACCGGGCCTTCCTGCGCTCGGACAGCTTCGACCACGCCTGACGGCAGTAGTACACCGTGACTCCGACCTGAAGCACGAGCCCGACGTAGACGAACCAGACCCAGACCGCGCAATCGGAGCCGTTGAACCCAGGAAGCCACGATACGTCGGTCAAGCCCAGGCCGGGCAAGACCGGGGCGTTCAAGAACATTCCGGCGAACCCGACGAACAACAGGGTGGTTGCAACCTTCCCGGGGTATATCACAGGGACGGTGATGCTGTGCTTCTTGATGAGCACTCCCCCGCCGACGAGCAGGAACGCCTCGCGGGCCAGGATGAGCACTGCGAACCATGCGGGGAGCCTGCCGATGAGGACGACGCCAAGCACGCCCGTGAACATGAGGACGGTGTCGACTGCCGGGTCGAGGATCTTCCCAAGCCGCGAGACCTGGTGGGTGCGCCTTGCGACCTGCCCGTCCACGAAGTCGGTGAGTGCGGCTATCGAAAAGAGCACAAGCGCCGCGACGTCGTGGCCATTGAACAGCATCCATAGGTATATGGGCACGAGAAGCAGCCTGACGGCCGAGATCACGTTCGGCGCCGTCAGGATCTTGTTCGATATCTCTTCGTCTGCGTTGTTTTCAACTGCAGCCAATGCCAAGTCGCAACCTGCCTAGCGATGTTTCGAATCACATTCCTGAAGCTTAGATTCTAGCAGGTGGAACCCTCTTTTTGTAGCTCATGCGAGAGGGCGGCCCTTATGTGGAGAAAAGACCTCATTTGCCTCAGGAGGCCGTCTGCGCCGCCTTCTTCTCCCTTTCGGGCACCGGGAACTCGTCGTAGTACTTGGTGCCCGAGACCGGGGTGTACTCCGGTCTCATCGACAGGCATCCCGTGGGGCATGCCCGAACGCAGCTTCCGCATTGGACGCACATGAAGGGGGCGATGGACCACGTGCGTGCGGCCTTGTCCACGTTTATGCAACGGCACGGGCACGTCTTCTGGCAGATCCCGCACAGTATGCATTCCGACACGTCGTTGACCACGTGTCCCTTCTGCCCCACGTATGGCTCCTTCTTCTGGAAGGGGTACAGGAGCGTCTCGGGCTTCTTGAAAAGCGACCCGAAGGTCATTCCGCCAAGTCTGAAGCTACCCATCTCGCTACCTTTCAGTGCAGCTTATGCACGGGTCGATGGTGAGGATGATCATGTTCACGTCCGCGAGGTCGCAGCCTTTGAGCGCCACCGTCATCCCTGCAAGGTTCTGCGAGGTGGGTGTGCGCATGCGCATGCGGTCGAGGTACTTGGAGCCGTTCCCGCGCGCGTAGTAGTAGCATTCGCCCCGGGGCTGCTCGAGCACGTTGGACGCCTGGGCGCCGTCGGCGGGGTTGCCCTTCACCTTGACCGCTATGTCGCCTTCCGGGATCCTTGCTGCGAGCTCCTTCACGATGTCGAAGGACTGCAGCACCTCCAGGCATCTCACCTTGACGCGAGCGAAGCAGTCGCCCTGGTCGTCCGTGACGGGCTGGAAGTCCGCCAAGTCGCCATAGGCGCCCCTCCCGAAGCTTCTCACGTCGTAGGGAAGGCCGGAGGCACGACCGAACGGCCCAACCATGCTGAGCGCAGCCGCCTCCTCACGCGAGATGGATCCAACGCCGACCGTGCGGTTCTTCACGGAGGTGTCGGTCAGCAGCGTCTTCACGATCTTCTCGTAGTCGCCGCGGATGTCGTCGAGCACCGCGACTATCTCCTTGAGCGTCTGCGCGTCGATGTCGCGGACGACGCCTCCGACGCAGACAACCGACAGGATGACCCTGCCCCCGGTGGTCTTCTCGAAGATGTCGAGGATGCGCTCGCGAAGGCGCCAGCAGTGCATGAACATCGACTCGAACCCGAAGGCGTCGGCGGCAAGGCCCAGCCAGAGCAGGTGCGAGTGGACTCGGGACAGCTCGTGCCAGATGACGCGCAGGTATTCCGCCCTCTTCGGCACCTCGACGCCCATGAGGCTCTCGACCGTCTCGGCGTAGCCCAGGCTGTGCCCCATCGCACAGATGCCGCATATGCGCTCGGCTACGTATATGAACTGGTTGTAGTCGCGCGTCTCCACCAGCTTTTCAAGCCCGCGGTGGACGAAGCCGATCTGCGGTATGCAGTCGACGACGGTCTCGTCCTCGACCACCAGGTCTAGGTGAAGAGGCTCCGGCAGCACCGGATGCTGCGGGCCGAATGGAATCACTGATGCCTTTCCCATGCTACTCCCCCGTTCCGTCAGCCTGTGCCTGCTTGGCCCGCTTGGCCTCCATCGCCGCGCGTACCTTGGCCGCCTTCTCGGGGTCCATGCCGGCAAGCTTGGCCTCGAGCTCGGCATCGGCGTCCGCTCCGTCCGCATTCGAGGCGCCCGCGTCAGCAGCGGCCTTCTTCGCCTCCTTGGCAGCCTTGGCGGCGGCGATTTTGCGCTGCTTCTCCCTCTCGGCAAGCTGCGGGAGAGATTATCGTCATCGGCTTCTCGGTGGACAGCTGGTAGAAGTTGCCCAGGAAGTCGATGGCTATGCCGTCGATCGCGACGCCGAAAAGATCGTGTATCTCGTTCTCGCAGACGAACGCCTCGAGGAAGACGTCGCTTATCGAAGCGACGTGCGCCCCGCGTGGAACGTCCCGTACCACCATGTTGTCGAGGTAGCCGTCCTTCATGTACGAGTAGACGAGGTCGACCCCGTCGTCCTTGTTCACAGCAAGTATCTGCACGTACCGCCACCCGTCCGCGAGGCGCGCCTGCGCGTCTGCATAGATCGTGCCTGCGGCCATGTCGTGGAATGCGCTCGTGAACTGCATGCTAGTCCTCCCTCGGCTTCTCGCCCGACTTGATTGCCTGCGCCTTCTGGTCGAGGACGGCGACGCCCTCGACTATGGCATCGATGAGAGCCTCGGGCCTCACGGCGCAACCGGGTGCGTATACGTCGACGGGGATGGCCTTGTCCACTCCGCCGATGACGTTGTAGCAGTCGTGGAAGATGCCGCCCGAACACGCGCATATGCCGCATGCCACGACGACCTTCGGCTCGAGCATCTGGTCGTATATCTCCTTCACGACGCCGATGTTCTGCTCGTTGACCGACCCGGTGACGAGGAAGATGTCGGCGTGTTTCGGATTGCCCGTGTTGATGACGCCGAAGCGCTCCCCGTCGAATCCGGGGCACAGCGTTGCGAGCACCTCGATGTCGCAGCCGTTGCAGCTGGACCCGTCATAGTGGATCACCCAGGGCGATTTAGACGAATATCCCATGCAACCCTCCTAGATGAAAGCCATGATGGCGATGTTGACTCCTCCGCCCACGAGCGCGACGAGCCATGCGGACTTCAGCATGAACTGCCACTTCACCCTGGCGAAGTTGTTGTCGATCAGTATCTCGAGGAAGTAGGCAAGCAGGGCCACGACGACTCCCAGGAGGACCGACCACGGGTTGCCCCACACGAAGAAGATGGCGACCCATCCCAAAAACAGCACGTTCTCGCACCAGTGCAGCACCTCGACGAGCGCAAGGGTCGACCCCGACATCTCGGTGGTCATGCCGCGGACGATCTCCTGGTGCGCGTGATGCGACATCGACAAGTCGAAGGGCGACTTGCGCAGTTTGATGGTGAGTATGAACATCAGGCCCAGGAAGATGAGCGCGGTCCACACGATGATGGGCTGGTCGAGCTGGAAGACAGCCGCCACGTCGAAGGAGCCGGCAGGAACGCCCGTGGAGAGGTACGGCGCCATTATCAGCTGCGTGGCCATGTAGAAGCCGACCGCGAACAGCAGAACCATGGGCTCGTAGGCCATTACCTGTATGGTCTCTCGGTTGGCGCCTGCCTCGGCATAGGGCGAACGTGACGAGTAGGCGGCGATGATGAAGAACAGGCTGGAAAGCGTTATGACGAACACGCACATCAGCAGGTTCCCTCCTGTGAAGAATATCCCTCCAGCCACGCACGCGAAAACGAACGCGCATATCACGTAGGCGTCCTGCACGCCGTTGACGGTGGCCTTCTCCTTGGCCATGAGCTTGCGAACGTCGTAATACGGCTGCAGGATTGGGGGGCCAACGCGGCCCTGCATGCGCGCGGACAGCACGCGGTCGATGCCGGCAAGCAGGCATCCTACGATCGGCGCCAAGACCGCGAAAGCGACGGATCCCAGTATCGGAACGATTATCCCTTCGATTGTCATCGACATCCCCTTCCTACGCGAACGAGACGCCGAACAGCGCCAAGACGATCGCGGCCGCCATGATCAGGCTGTTGAAGGCAACCCCTACGGGGGCGACGCGCGCCTCTCCGAACCAGTCGCCCATGTACCAGTTCCTTGCCGTTGCAACCGTCTGCCCGGAAAGCGAGTTCTGGAACGAACGCGCCTCGTTGTCGACGCTGACGCCCGAGAGGTAGACGTCGACCTTGCGCTTCCTGGACCGGCCAAGACCGGTGAACAGGGCGATGACGACCACGACTACGCAGATGCTTGCGATCCACAGGTTGTCGGTGGCGATGTCCTGGCCCGCCATTCCGTACACCTGGACGACGTAGGGCTCGACGAGCGTCGCGGACATCACGGGGATGAGGACGCAGCCGGCGACCAGCAGCACGGCCATAAGGAGAATGGAGAACCACTCGCTGGGATGCACCGAGACCTCGACGTTGTCGGGGCTTCCGGCGATTCCTGCAAGCTTGCCCATCCACTTCGCCCAGAACATGAACGTTGCGGCGGAACCGAAGGCGAGGATGAGCACAAGCGCCACCTGGTCCATGTCGACGAACGACACCAGGGTGGCCCACTTCGCCACGAGCATTCCGAACGGGGCGATGAACATGCACATGATCCCCAGCATCATGAAGCGAGCCAGGCGGGGCATGCGGTCGAACAGCAGGTCCATGTCCTCGATGTCGCGGCTTCCGATGTGGTGCTCGGCGGTTCCGACGCAGAGGAACAGCAGCGACTTGGCTATGGCGTGGAATATGATGAGGAAGACGGCCGCCCATACCGCCTCGGGCGTTCCCACGCCCGCACAGGCGGCGATGAGGCCAAGGTTAGCGATGGTCGAATAGGCGAGCACGCGCTTGGCGTTGGTCTGGGATATGGCCATGAACGAGCAAAGCATGAACGTGATGCCTCCGACCAGCATCACCATCATGGACGGGATGGCGCTGACGAGGAAGCACGGCGCAAGCTTCACCAGCATGAACACGCCCGCCTTTACCATCGTGGACGAATGCAGAAGCGCGCTGGTGGGGGTAGGGGCGACCATTGCCCCGAGGAGCCACGTCTGGAAGGGCATCTGCGCGGCCTTGGTGATTCCGGCGAAGGCGAGAAGCACTACGGGGACCATGGCAAACGCCGGGTCCTGCACGGCGACGTCTATGAAGTCGCGGAGCGAAAGCGTCCCTATCTGGCTGACGCAGAAAAGCAGCGCGAGTATGAAGCCTACGCCTCCCGCAAGGTTCATGACTATCTGCCTGAAGGCGTTCGCGATGGCCTCCTGCGTCTTCGTGTACCCGATCAGCAGGAACGAGCAGAGGGTGGTGACCTCCCATCCGGTGAACATCCATATCATGTTGTTGGAGAACACGATGACGAACATGGCGGAGAGGAACACGAACATCAGCGCGAAGAAGGTCGGACGGCGGTCCTTCGCCCCTTCGGGCTCGTGCGTCTGGAAATCCTTCATGTACCCGAGCGCGTAGATGCAGATGCCGGACCCGATGATCCCTATGATGAGCGCCATGACCAAGGAAAGGTAGTCGACGTACAGCCCGTCGGCGACCTCCATCTCGTGGGCGAAGCCGAACTCGACGACCGCGACGAGGACTATCTGTACGATTCCGAGCAGGCCGGCTGCAAGATTCCTGTACTTCACCGCAAAGGCCACCACGACCACGACGCATATCGCGCTTACGGCCGTGCACAGGGTGTCCACGAGGGGCGAGGCGGCTTCGAACATCCTCCCCTGCTCGAACCCTGCGTTGAAGACGACCAGAAGAACCGACGCCACGGCGATTGCCGCCGCAGAGGCGACGACGACGAAGCCGCGGGCACCGTCGAAGCGCAGCACGACCAGCAGCAACGCCGCGACGAGCGGAAATGCGATCAGGAACAAGAGCATCTCCATGGGCTTTCCCCTCCCATTTCTGTTCTAATGAAACGTGTCCGTGCCCAGGAAACGGGACGGTTGGATGCATCCGACTTTATCAAATGGGTCGGGGAAAACTGCGCCTGCTTCGACGAGCTGGATGTTTTTAGCGCAAAAGGGACCGCGAACGGACTGGCGCCCTGACATGAGCGGCTGTAAATCGAATGCGAGTGGTTGGAAGGAAGAAAATGGTCGGGACGACAGGATTTGAACCTGCGACCCCTTGACCCCCAGTCAAGTGCGC
>CAQLOA010000060.1 GCA_948829205.1 uncultured Eggerthellaceae bacterium | reverse complement strand
CTCCTAGGGTATGATGTCGCGGGCGGGGTTCTTGCAGTCGGGAAGGGCTTCCACCCAGTCGGCGAACTGATCGAACGTCCCGTGCTTCACCGTGCCCAGGTCGAAACCCACCGGGTCTAGCAGCCAGTCCGTCACGAGGAACGCATCGGCACCCAGCTGCATGAACGCAAGGTCTTCCACCGTGTTGTTCCCCACCATCAGCACGTCTTCGCCGGAAAGCCCCATGGCGTCCAGGTTCTCGGCGTAGTAGGCCAGGTGCGGCTTGACCGAGGTGGAGTTCTCGTAGGTGGTTATGCGCTCGAAGGACGCGGGGTCTAGCCCGGCCCATCGGAGGCGGTGCTCCACGGCGCGCAAGGGGAACATGGGCATGGTGGTCAGAACCAACGGATAGCCCTTGCAAGCCAGCGCGTCCACGGCGCGCGCCACGTCGGGATCGGGCTCGAAGCCGTCGCCTATGTGTCCGAAGTCTTCGGCATAGAACCTGTTGCATACGTCAACCACGTCGATGGCCGCCAGCGCGTCCCTTCCGTAGACGTCGGGAAAGACGTCCCAGAAGACGTCCATGTTGACCCTTGCTCCCTCGTTCTGCGCCATGGCACGCACGCCCTGCTTCAGGGCGTCGAGGAAACGCCCGGGGTCGAGGCCGCACCCATGCGCATACGCCGCTATGCGCTCGAAGTACGCCTTCATGAACTCTTCTATGTCCATGGGAAGAAGCGTTCCGTCCAGGTCGAAGCAGACGGCACGGTACTCCCTTTCGTCGTCATGCATGCGCATGCCTCCTAAATATCGCTCATGATAGTATAGCCTCCATGGACAACGCCGCCGACACGCCCCGGGGAATGCTGCTGCACGCATGCTGCGGCCCCTGCTCGCTGGAACCCGTGCGGGTGCTGCGCGAACGCGGGATCGAGCCCGACGTGTTCTACTCGAACTCCAACATAGCTCCGCGTGCGGAATACGCCCGCAGGCTCGAGACCATACGGCAATGGGCCGAGGAGGAAGGCGTCGACTTCGTCGAGGACGAGTACGAGCCGTCCGAATGGGAGGAGTGCGCAGGCGCCCCTTGGCGCAAAGACGGCATGTCGCGCGAGGACCGATGCCGCGCATGCTACCGCATGCGGTTCGAGCGGGCCGCAGCCTATGCTGCCGCGAACGGCTATGCGGAGCTGGGGACCACCCTTTCGGTGAGCCCCTACCAATACACCGAAGTCATTCGCGAAGAGCTGGAACGCGCCTGCGAAGCCGCCGGGCTGAAGGCCGCCTTCGAGGACTGGCGCCCGTACTACGACGATGCCACGCGCCGCTCGCGCGAATCGGGAATGTACCGGCAGAACTACTGCGGGTGCGCACCATCGAAGGCCGAGGCCGAACGGGAGCGGGAAGAGCGCCGCGAGGCCAGGAGGGCCGAACGCGAGCGCTGGGCGGCCGAACATGCGGACGAGATCGCGGAAGAGGGGCGCCGGCGCGAAGCGAGGCGAAGCGAGCGCGCCGCCTATGACGCCAAGCGGGCGAAGCAGAGGCGCATCCTGAAGGAGCTGCGCGAGAAGGGAAAGCCTAACGCGTGACAGGGGACGTTCGCTGTCACGCGCCCCACGAGAGAAAGCAACACCATGTTCGAGCGAGACTACATAATGAAACTGCTTGCCGACCTGCTGCAGGCCATAGTGAAGTCGATGCTGCAGGCCGAGAAGGAGGAGAACCCCTACCTGGCGGCGCAGACGCTGGAAGCCGCGATAGGCAACGCAGTGGACATGGACGCGTCGGTGTTCATGGCGCTGTCGCCCGACTCGATGGCCTCCATCATGTCCATCTCGCACACCGACCCGCGCTCGACCGAATACATAGCGCGCTCGCTTGCCCTGGCTGCCGACTACAACCGCAAGGCAGGGTTCGACGAGATAGCAGACCTTCGCCAGGGGCAGGCCGAGGCCGTCGCGGCGGCCTTCGGGCACGACCTGTCCGACATGGACGACGACCCTCAGGCCACCATGCAGGCCTTCCTCGACCAGGAGGACTGTGCTTGATTGGCTGGTTTTGCGCCGATGGGCGGGGAGTTCCGCGCGCAGGTTGCGCAGCGAACGGAAACGTCCAGTGGACGTTTCCGCCGAGCGAGCCATTGCTTGAGCACGGGACTCCCTGTCCATCGGCGCAAAACGTCTCGAATGCATAAAAAAGGCCCCACATTCGTGGGGCCCGTTCGGTTCGTATCAAACCTTGGCTACTTCTTGACGACGTTGCTGGCCTGCAGCTTGCCGTTCTGGCCGGTGGTGATATCGAAGGTAACGGCCTGCCCTTCGTCCAGGGTCCTGAAGCCATCCATCTGGATCTCGGAGAAATGGACGAACAGGTCCTCGCCATCCTCCTGGGAGATGAACCCATAACCCTTTTCCGGGTTGAACCACTTAACTGTACCTTCTGCCATGCTGTTTCCTCTTTCCTTGCCCCAAACGCGGGGCGATAAAGCTTATGCCGTATCGGCATGCTCTCGCTTTCAAGAGCGCCTTCAACTATACGCTAATTTCGAGAACAAAGCTCAAGACGCGCAAAATTCAGAAAACCGTTACCTAAGAAACATCGCATCGCCGAAGGACAGAAGGCGATACCTCTCGGCGATGGCATGCTCGTAGGCGCGCATCACGTTGTCGCGCCCGGCGAAGGCCGACACGAGCATCATCAGCGTCGAGCGAGGCACGTGGAAGTTGGTGACCATGGCGTCCACGACCTGGAACTCGTATCCAGGCATGATGTAGAGGGACGTGGAACGCCGGTCCGCAGGAGCCAGCAGACGTCCCGAGTCTTCGTCGCGCGCCAGCTTGGCCGCGCTTTCCAACGAACGCACGCTGGTGGTCCCCACGGCCACGACGCGCCCTCCGCGCGCCTTGCATTCCTCTATCGCCGCGACCGTCTCCTCGGGCACCGTGTACGTCTCGGTGTGCATCGCATGGTCCTCGGCGTTCTCCTCGTCGACCACGCGGAACGTGTCGAGACCCACCTCAAGCTCGACCGTCTTCCATCCCACCCCCGCCGCCTGAAGGCGTTCGATCAGGGCCGGGGTGAAGTGCAGCCCTGCCGTAGGGGCCGCCGCTGAGCTCTCGCGGCGCGAGTATACGGTCTGGTACATCTCGTCGTCGCCCGCATAGTCCTTTATGTAGGGAGGAAGCGGGGTGCGCCCCGCGGCGTGCAGCGCCTCGTCCAGACTGGGAAGCTCGGTGGAAAGCCTCACCTTGCGCTCGCCCTTCCGCGAGCCTTGCGCGCCCTCCGCCCAGTCCACCACCTCGGCCGACAGCACGACGTCGCCCGACTCGTCCGCGAAGTCGACGACGGCCCCGCTTCCGGGCTTCAGCCGCTTGCCGGGGCGCACCAGCGCCTCCCAGTACGCAACCTTGTTGGTGCGCGGCTCGGGCCCTCCGCATTCCCTCAGCAGAAACACTTCGCATGCGCCTCCGGTGTTGCGCTTGGTACCTATCAGGCGCGCCGGGCGCACGCGCGTCTCGTTGGCCACAAGAAGGTCGCCTTCGTGCAGATAGTCGACGACGTCGCGGAATATGCGGTCCTCGATGGCGCCCGTCTTGCGGTCCAGCACTAGAAGCCGGCACTCGTCGCGCACGGGCGCGGGCGACTGGGCGATAAGTTCCTCGGGAAGCTGGTAGTCGAAATCTGAAGTCTTCATGCAGCGAATTATACCTTGGAGACACGACTAAGCGACACGACCTCATTGTCGCGTTCGCCGGGGCCGGAGGGGTGGATGCGAGGTAAGCCAAAGGAGCCGAGAAATCCACTCGGCGCAGCCGAGTTAGTTCGAGGCGACGACGCGTCGAGCGAAACCCCTCCGGCCTCGGTGAACGCGACACGCGCCATCACCGAAGCTTGGCGCGGCGGTTGCGCCAGTCGGGCATGACGCCGTCCATGAGCGCATGGAAATCGGGGCCGTGCCCGCGCACCAGCAGATGGCAAAGCTCGTGCACCACCACATATTCCAGACACTCGGGCGGGTACAGCGCCAGGCGCACGTTTATGCAGATGCGCCCGGTGGACGGCTGGCAGCTCCCCCACCGGCTGGTCATGTTCCGGTAAGCCAGCTTGCCCGCATGCACGCCCAGGATGGGCTCCCATTCCGCGACCAGCGCAGGCACGCACGACTCGACGACGGCGCGCCACTGCGCGACTTCCTCGGACGAGGCCAGTTCAGCATAGCGCTCGACCGACTGCTCCGCCTCGGCCTGCTTCTTCCTTATCCAGGCGATCTTCGACTCGACGAACGACGCGATCTCGCGGCGACTCGTGCGAAGAGGCGCGCTGACGTCCACGCGGCCGGATGGCCGTACGCGTATGCCGATGGTCTTCTTGCGCTTGCGGGTCAGCCAGTACTCTATGCCTCCGGCGAATTCAAGCGTGGGCCCGGTGCTAGGCCTCATCCAGCGACTCCTTCGCCGAAAGCGCCAAGGCGTAGGCCTCGTTGCGGGGAAGTCCGAACCGCTCGGACAGCAGCATGGCGACTTCCTTCTGGCGCATGCCCTCGCTAACCATCGCCTCGGCTGCGTCCCTGGCCAGCTCGGCCGCCTCCATGGCGTCGCGGAGGCCCTCCTCGGCGGCGGGTGCGTCGATGACGAAGGCGACCTCGCCCTTCAATCCGCCTTCGGCCTCGCGCCGCGCGAAGAGCTCGGCGGCCTCGCCTGAAGGGAGCACCACGACCTCCTCGTGCATCTTCGTCAGCTCGCGGCACACGGCCACGCGCCTCGCCGGGAATGCGTCCGCCACCGCCCGCAGGGCCGAAGCCAGACGGTTGGGACTCTCGTAGAACACAAGCGCGGCATCCAGCCCGGCAAGGCCGGAAAGCCTGGCAGCACGTTCGCCCTGTTTCCGAGGGAAGAACCCGCCGAAGAAGTACGACGTCGCCGAGAACCCGCTGGCGACGTAGGCGGTGGACGCGGCCGAGGCCCCGGGTAGCACCTCAACGGGCAGCCCGCGCTCGCGCATTGCCGCGACGAGTCGCATCCCCGGGTCGGAAACGCCAGGCATCCCGGCGTCGGTGCAATAGGCCACGAGCTCGCCCGCCGCGGTGCGCGAGGCCACCTCGCCCACCTTCGAGGCAAGCGTGTTCTCGTCGAGCCTGCGCGGTTTCACGGCGTCGCAGCCCAGGGCGGAAAGCAGCCTTCCGGTGACGCGGGTGTCCTCGGCGTAGATGGCGTCGGCCGACCTCAGCACCTCGAGCGAGCGCAGCGTGACGTCGCCCAGGTTGCCGATGGGCGTGGGAACCACGACCAGCCTTCCTGTGCCGGGGGGCTTTTGCATACAGGGGTCGGGGCTAGGCCCTGTAGGCCTGGTAGACGTCTATCTCCCACTGCTTGCGATTGTTCTTGGCCACGGTGTCAAGCACGAGCCCTACCGTCAGGGACAGGGCCCCGCACAACACGAGCGCGACAGCCAGAAGCGCCGTAGGGAAGCGCTCGACCAGATGCGTGGTGGTGAACTCGACCACTACCGGGATGCCGGCGATCAGCCCCAGGAGCACGAACAGAAGCGCGAGCCAGCCGAAGAAGGCCATGGGCTTGTAATCCTTGAACAGCGACGCGATGGCCATGAGCACCTTCGCGCCGTCACCGAACGTCGACAGCTTCGATTCCGACCCTTCGGGGCGGTCCCTGTACTCGATGGGCACGTCGTACACGCGCCATCTCTTGTCGACCGCATGTATGGACAGCTCGGTTTCGATCTGGAAGCCTGCGGAGAGCACGGGGGTGGTCTTGACGAACACGCGGTTGAAGGCGCGGTAGCCCGTCATGACGTCTTCGAAGGCATAGCCGTAGATGACTTTGATGAGCCAGCGCACCAGGTTGTTCCCGAACCCGTGGAATGCACGCTCGTTCTCTTCCCCATAGCTTCCGTTGGAGAGCCTGTCGCCCACCGTCATGTCGGCGTCGTTCATGGCCAGCGGCCTGATCAGGCTGGCTGCGGCGTCGGCAGGATAGGTGTCGTCGCCGTCGACCATGACGTAGTAGTCGGCGTCGATGTCGCGGAACATCTGGCGCACGACGTATCCCTTGCCCTGGCGCGGCTCGCTGCGCACGTAGGCGCCGTGCTCGAACGCTATGCGCGCCGTGTCGTCGGACGAGTTGTTGTCGTAGACGTAGACGTCGGCCTCGGGAAGCGCCTCGCGGAAGTCGTCGACCACCTTCCCGATGGTGACGGCCTCGTTGTAGCACGGAATGAGGACCGCCACGCCCTTGCCGCGGCAAGCGTCGGCTACGTGGGCCTTCTCCGTCTCCATGTCGTATTTATTCGCGGCGTACAGCATATGCGTTTTCTTTCGATTCGGCATGGTGCGGTTGCACCCCATACATTTTATATAATAGGATACGGTTCAACACATGAAACTCGAAGAATCTCAAAAGCTCGAGGGCGCCGAAAGCTGCAGCGCCCTTTCCAACTCCCCGAAAAGCCTGCGCAAGGTGCTCGTCGTGCACGCATCCGTAGGGTCGGGCCACAAAAGTGCCGCCCTGGCCATTCAGAAGGCCTTCGACATGCTGGACGCACAAGCCGAACTGGAATCGGCCAGCGCAGCGGCCATGGGCGAGCCGATTCGCCCCGTGCCCTACTACGACGTCGAGGTGCTGGACATCCTGCAGTTCGGACGCATCGTGTTCAACGGTGACAACACCGCATCGATGTTCACCGGCGCCACGAGGCCCTTCTACGACATAACCTGGCGGTTCATACTGACCGGGCGCCTGCTTTGGGGCGGGGGCACCATATGGGCGCGCATCATGTTCCCGAAGTTCGTGGAGTACGTCGACAAGGTGAGGCCCGACGCCATCATCTGCACGCACATCACCGCGGCGAACGTGGCCGTAAGCGCGCGCATGCTGCTGAATGCGCGCTTCCCCATACTTTGCGTGCCAACCGATTACGAGGCAGAAGGGCTTTGGCCGCACCGCTACACCGACCTGTTCTGCGTGGCGAACGAGCACATGGCCGAGACCTTGCGCGCCCGCAAGGTGCCCGAGGACCGCATGCAAATCACCGGCATACCCGCCAGCCCAGCCTTCAGCGAGACGTACGACGCCGCCGAGACGCGTCGCAAGTTCGGCCTTCCGCCGGACAAGCAGGTGGTGCTGTTCCAGGCGGGGGCAACGCTGCCAAGGCCATACGTGCACTTCCGCAACTCGATCGAGGAGATACTCCCCTACATCCACCGCTTCACCAAGATGCACATGGTCGTCGTCGCCGGGAAAGACAAGGACTACGCGGCTCATATGAGGCGCGAGGTGGAGCAGCGCGGGCTTTCGAACATGACCGTGCTCGACTTCGTCGACGACATGGCCGCCCTGATGGCCGCATGCGACCTGATCGTCTGCAAGTCAGGGGGGCTTACGGTCACGGAATGCCTGTGCGTCCAGACTCCCATGGTGCTGATGGGCCGCGCCTACGGGCAGGAGAAAGCGAACGTCACGATGCTCACCTCCACCGGCGGCGCGTTCCACGTGACCACCTCGCGCGAGCTGCTTGACCTGCTCGTCCAGGTGAGCAAGCACCCCGAAATCACGTCGGCCATACTGACGAACGCGTCGCTCATCAGGCGTCCGCACGCCTCGTTCGACATCGCAAGGGCCACCATCCGCCTTATAGACGCGGATTGCGACGAGCTGAGCCCCCTGTACCGCAGGCACTTCATGCACTTCTACTGGGGCCACAAGCCCGCACATATCCGTTAACCGCTTTGCGGTTATCGAAAAAAAATGACGCCCGAAGGCGCCATTTTCGATGCAATATTTCCGACCAGCCTCTACAGGGCAGCCTTGGCTACCTCCGCGATGGCGGCGAACGCCTCGGGGTCGCTGACGGCCATGTCGGCGAGCACCTTGCGGTCCAGCTCGACGCCGGCCTTGGAAAGGCCGTTCATGAACTTGGAGTAGGACATGCCGTTCAGGCGGGCGGCCGCGTTGATGCGGGTGATCCACAGCTTGCGGAACTCGCGCTTCTTGTTGCGACGGTCGCGGTACTGGTACTGCATGG
>CAQLOA010000059.1 GCA_948829205.1 uncultured Eggerthellaceae bacterium | reverse complement strand
TGCGGAACTCGGCGCCGCTTCGCGACGCCTCAGACAGTCCTCGAACCCCGTCTCCACCAAAACCCGCACCGCAGCCTCGCAAGCGGATTCGCAGCGGATGCTTCCGTCCCTTCCGAGTTAGCTTGATGCGTCGAAGCGAGGAGTGGGTTGTATGCCTCACCTTCGCCATTCGACGGTGCCTGGCGCCGCCATTGGTTAAAACTGCGTTACGCGCGGGCAATGCAACTATAATGTTTGCATTCGTCACCGATTCCGAAGGGGATGTTTACGATGGCTGACATAACCGAAGTCGATTTCATATGGAAGAACGGCGAGCTGGTGCCCTGGGCCGAGGCCCAGACGCATGTGCTTTCGCATTCGCTGCACTATGGGTCTGGCGTGTTCGAGGGAATCCGCTGCTACAAGGACCCCGACTCCGAAAAGAGCTTCGTCTTCCGCCTCGAAGACCACATGGCGCGCCTTCACCGCTCTTGCAAGATAGCCGCCATCGACCTGCCTTACAGCGTCGAGGAGCTTTGCCAGGCCACGCTCGACGTCATTCGTGCGAACAAGCTTCCTTCCTGCTACATCCGTCCGCTGGT
The DNA here is from genome assembly GCA_948829205.1 of uncultured Eggerthellaceae bacterium. GTDB lineage: Bacteria > Actinomycetota > Coriobacteriia > Coriobacteriales > Eggerthellaceae > MGBC163016. The sequence goes on along the minus strand of CAQLOA010000059.1, from coordinate 7,618 downwards.
CTACCGCGGCTACGGCGTCATGGGCGTCGACCCCACGGGCGCTCCCACCGACGTCGTCATCGCCTGCTGGCCTTGGGATGCCTACCTCGGCCCTGACGCGCTTGAGAACGGAATCAAGGTCGGGATCTCCTCGTGGCGCCAGCGTTCCATCAATGCCATTCCGCCCGCCGTGAAGGCCACCGCTTCCTACTTCAACTCGCTCATGGCCAAGCTTGAGGCCAGGGCCCATGGCTACGGCGAGGCCATCATGCTGAACGAGGCGGGCCTCGTCTGCGAGGGCACGGGCGAGAACCTGTTCGTCGTCCGCGACGACATCCTTTCCACGCCTCCTCTTTCCGACGGCGTTCTGGAGGGCATCACGCGCGACAGCGTGATCGTGCTAGCCGAGGACCTGGACATTCCGGTGATCGAGGAAAGCCTCACGCGTTCCGACCTGTACGTCGCCGACGAGGTGTTCATGACCGGTTCGGCCGCCGAGCTCACGCCCATCGGCGAGGTCGACGACCGCAAGATCGGCAAGCCCGGCCCCATAACGAAGCAGCTGCAGGAGAAGTTCTTCGACGTGTGCTACGGACACGACCCGGAATACTCCGACTGGTTGACGGAAATCTAGGCCTGAGGCTCCGCAAGCGCCGCCCGATCGGGCGGCGCTTCCTTTGGAATACCGGCGCATGGAACACGTTTTCACATACGACACCACCCTTCGCGACGGCGAGCAGTGCGAAGGCATCAGCCTCTCGCTTGAAGACAAGCTGAAGATCGCCCACAAGCTCGACGCCTTCGGAATCGACTACATAGAAGGCGGCTTTCCTGCATCCAACCCCAAGGACATCGCCTTCTTCAAGGAGCTTGCGACGCATCCTCTGCATCATGCGAAGCTTGCGGCCTTCGGCAACACCTGCAAGAAAGGCGTGGCCGCGTCCGAGGACGTTGGGCTGCGCGACCTGGTGGAAAGCGGCGCGCAGGTGGCGACCATCGTCGGCAAGTCCTGGGACGAGCAGGTCACCCGGGCTCTGCAGACGACGCTGGAAGAGAACATCCGCATGATAGGCGACTCGGTGGCCTACTTGAAGTCGCAGGGCATGGAGGTCGTCTTCGACGCAGAGCACTTCTTCGACGGGTATCGCGCCAACGCGGGCTACGCCCTTGACTGCGTCAGGGCGGCGCACGAGGCGGGGGCCGACTGCATATGCCTTTGCGAGACCAACGGCGGCATGCTTCCGTTCCAGGTGGAAGAGGTCGTGTGCATCGTAGTCGGCGAGTTCCCCGGACAGCAATTCGGCATCCATTGCCACAACGACACCGGATGCGCCGTGGCCAACACGCTCGGCGCCGTGTCCAGCGGGGTGCGGCAGGTGCAGGGCACGGTCAACGGGCTTGGCGAGAGGGTCGGCAACACCGACCTGCTGACCGTCATCGCAGACCTCGAGCTGAAGATGGGGTTCGACGCGGTAGGGGAGCGCAGCCTGCGAAGCCTCACAGAGGTGTCCAACTACGTGGCCGAAGTGGCTGGCGTCTCGGTGCCGGCGCATTATCCGTACGTCGGGCGTTCCGCGTTCGCCCACAAGGGCGGCTTGCACGCCAGCGCCATAGCCCGCTTCCCTCAGGCCTACGAGCACGTGTCTCCCGACCTCGTCGGCAACGGGGCGCGCATGGTGGTGAGCGAACTGGCCGGAAAGGCTTCGCTTCTTCAGAAGGCTGCTTCGATGGGGCTGGACATATCGGGCGATGACGTCGACATACAGGGCATCCTCGACGATATAAAGCACCGAGAGGCATGCGGCTACACCTACGAAGTGGCCGACGGGTCGCTCGCCTTGCTGATAATGCGACACCTTGGGACATACAAGCCCGCCTTCACGCTGGAAAGCTTCCGGGTGATAGTGGACGACCGGGAAGACGTGGGCGCCTTCGCCAAGGACGCGGCCTCCGAGGCGACCATAAAGATCCATGTCGGAGACGAGCGCTTCGTTGCCACCCGAGAGGGGACTGGTCCTGTGGGTGCCCTGGACAGCGCGCTCCGAATGGCGATACTCGAGGGATATCCCGAAGTCGCCGAGATCGAGCTGGTCGACTACAAGGTGCGCCTGCTCGACGAAAGCCAGGGAACGGGCGCCATAACGCGCGTTACCATAACAACGTCGGACAAGTACGGGTCGTTCGGCACCATCGCGGTCTCGGAGAACGTGATCGAGGCCTCGTGGAATGCCTTGGTGGAGTCCATAGAATACGGCCTGATGCGCAGAAGGATGCTGGGGTGACCATGACAACCAAAAGCGACATACGCAGCCCCGAGGTAGACGACCTTCTCCACGTCCTGGCCGAAATGGACGACGAGGACGATGTCTTCGCGCTGCTCGAAGACATGTTCACCATCCGTGAGATACGCGAGACCTCCCAACGGTTGGCGGTCGCGCGCATGCTTGCCGACGGTAAGTCGTATGCAGCCATCGAGAAGGTGACGGGCGCATCCGCCACGACCATTGCGCGCGTGTCGAAATGCCTGGCCTATGGCGCAGGAGGCTACGAGAAGGCCATAGCCTTGTTGCAATAATCGTCTTTTGACGATTATTGCCTGACGCTGCGCGGACGCCCCAGCGGTTCCCCTTCGCCCTCCAAGAAACCCTCGCGTACCCAAGTACGCCACGGGTTTCTTTCGCGCGAATTGGAACCACTGTAGGCGCCGCTCGCTCACTTTGGCCAATCATGCAGCTTTAGGAAAATGATTAATAGGGGGGTTGGGCAGCATTGCGGCACCAACGCCTCCCGTTTGTCCCGGCGAAGTTACGAAAGTAACGGAATGGCAATGCAAGAAAGACGCGCCATCAACCACGGCCTGTTCTGGACGATAATGCGAATCCAAGGCTGTAATCTATCGCCAGACTCGAAAAGGGTGTTCCCCCTCCTCCCTTTTCCCCTCTCTCGAAGATCCGACGAAACGTCGGCTTCGAGGAAGCCCGAAAGGGCTTCCCGCCGGTCCGCGACCAAGCTGGACCGGCCCTCGAAAGGGGCGGCAACATCCCCGGCCGCCCCTTTCTTCATGTCTGCGCGACCTGAAACGGAAGGAGCGAGATGAACGGCAACACCCCAGAGCTTCTAGACGTCAAGCTCGTGTCGCCTGGGTGGATAAACAAGTACCTGCTCACCTACAGGCTTCCCGACGGGAGCACCGTCGAATACGAAAGCATGTCGCGCAAGGGGCTTGCGGAATACCGGTCCCGGCTGGAAGGCAACGCCGCCGGGTGCGGCGGCAGGCCCGAGAACGCGGACGCCGTCTGCATAGTTCCCGTTCTCCCCGACGACTCCCTGCTGCTGATCCGGGAGTTCCGCTATCCGGTGAACGCCTGGGTCGTCGCCTTCCCTGCCGGCCTTATGGAGCCGGGAGAGACGCTCCGCGAATGCGTCGATCGCGAGCTTGTGGAGGAGACGGGCTACCGGGTGCGAAAAGACTTCGACGGCGATCCGCTGATCCGCCTTCCGCAAAGCGGGTTCTCTTCGGTCGGAATGTCGGACGAGAACGTCAGCGTGGTCATCGCGTACGTGGAGCATGCGGGAGAGGCGACGCCTCAAGGTGCCGAGCTTATCGAAACGTTCGCGCTGCAACGCAACGACGTGGGCCGATTCCTTGACGAGAACACCGACCTCATCGGCACCAGGGCGCAGCTCCTGCTGGAGGCGGTGCGGCGCACGAACGTGCTGAAGAAGCGCCTGGCCTTGCAGGACAACCCCATCACCAGCGCCGACTTCGCGTAGTTTGGAACGCTAGACCCGTCTCCTGTTCCACAGTGGGGAGCTCCCATAAAGAAAGGCGCCCCGCAGGGCGCCTTTCTTGCGTTGCATGATGTTCCAGCAGCTCTTAGAACACCTGGAAGGCGCTCTTCGGGGCGAAGCAGATGGGGCACTTCTCGAAGTCGTCGCCCTTGTGGATGTATCCGCAGACGGGGCACAGGTAGAACTGGCGGTCGTCCTCGGCGTCGATGTTGTTGTAGGCGTCAAGGTAAAGCTCGGCGTGAACGGCCTCGGCAAGCTTGGCGCGGGTGAACACCAGCTCGGCGCCTGCGTTGCCTTCCTCCTGCGCGACCTTGATGAAGCTGGGGTACATGTCGGAGGTCTCGTAGATCTCGCCCAGGGCGCCGGAGATCAGGTTGAGGTCGGTGGCTTCGCCGGATGCGGCGGGGGCTGCAGGCGCAACGTAGTCGGGCTCGACCTTCTGGATCTCGGTGACCTCGAGCTTGATATGGATCTGCTCGGCGGCGGAAGTGGCTGCGAACTGGCGCGAGATCTGGTCGTATCCGGCCTCCTTCGCCGCCTTCGAGAACGCAGCATACTTTGCGGATGCCCCGGTCTCGCCCTCCACTGCGGCCTTCAGGTTCTCAAGCGTCGTTCCGACCTTGGTCTGGCTGTCGGTGACGACGTCGAAATTCGTCGAGTTCTCGGCATTCGGCATAACGTCGCGAACCTTCATTGTCATGTTTGGCTCCTCTCGATCACGGTGGTTGCCTAACGCGGAAGCGCATTTCGGCTTTTGAACATTATAGGTATTGCAAGAAGCCTTTCCCTCGCAATACCACTAGAATGTGAAGAAGTTTTTGCGGGCTCTGCCCAGAACGCCCATGGAAGGATCCAGCATGGAAACCAGTTCGGCATGGATGAAATACGACGCTTCCGACGAGGAAAGGCTCGAGGAGCTGGCCGCGAGGTACCGCGGGTTCATATCCGAGTGCAAGACCGAGCGCGAGTGCGTGTCCCGTGCGATAGCCGCTGCCCAACAGAAGGGTTACGTGCCTTTGAGCGACGTGGTGGCCGCAGGCCGCGCCCTTCGGCCAGGAGACAAGGTCTGGGCCTCCTCGCACGGGAAGGCGCTGGTGCTGATGCACGTCGGCGAGGCCCCCTTCGAGCAGGGCATGAACATTCTTGGCGCCCACGTGGACTCTCCCAGGCTGGACGTGAAGCAGAACCCGCTGTACGAGAAGGACGGGCTCGCCTTGCTCGACACCCACTACTACGGCGGCATAAAGAACTACCAGTGGGTGGCCATGCCGCTGGCCTTGCACGGGGTGGTGGCCAAGAAGGACGGCACGTCGATCGACGTGTGCATAGGCGAGCAGGCCGACGACCCCGTCTTCTGCGTCACCGACCTGCTCCCGCACCTGGGGCGCAAGCAGCTGGAGAAGAAGGGCAGCGAGGTCGTCGACGGGGAGGACCTGGACGTGCTGGTGGGCAACCGCATCGCCGCCGAAGACGTACAGGCCGATGCGGAAGCCGCCAACGAAGCTGCATCAGGGGATGCGGCCAAGGCCTCCGACGCCGACGCCAAGGCCCCCAAGGACGCCGTCCGGAACCTCGTCGTGCGGATCCTTTCCGACAAATACGGCATCCAGGAGGAGGACTTCCTGTCAGCCGAGCTGGAGGTCGTCCCTGCGGGCCAGGCGCGCGACCTTGGGTTCGACCGCAGCATGGTGCTCGGCTATGGGCAGGATGACCGGGTGTGCGCCTTCACTTCGCTGGAGGCGCAGCTGTCGCTGGCGGACGAGGGCGCGTTGCCGCGCACCTGTGTGTGCGTCCTGGTGGACAAGGAGGAGATAGGCAGCGTCGGCGCGACGGGCATGGAGTCGCTGTTCTTCGAGAACGCCGTGGCCGAGGCCATGGAGCTGGCAGGCGAAGGGGGCCTGGTCAAGCTGCGTCGGGCCCTGGCTGCGTCCTCGATGCTTTCCTCCGACGTCTCGGCAGGGGTCGATCCCGCCTACGAAAGCGTCTTCGAGAGCAAGAACTCGGCCTACATGGGCCACGGTCTCGTGTTCAACAAGTACACGGGCGCCCGCGGAAAGAGCGGGTCGAACGACGCGCGGGCGGAATACGTGGCCCGCATCCGTCGCGTCATGGACGACGCAGGGGTTGCTTTCCAAACCGCCGAACTGGGCCGAGTGGACGCGGGCGGAGGCGGAACCATCGCGTTCATTCCCGCGCGCTACGGCATGGACGTCATCGACAGCGGGGTCCCGGTGCTTTCGATGCACAGCCCGTGGGAGGCTACGAGCAAGGCCGACATCTACGAGGCGTTCAAGGGATACCGGGCATTCCAGCTTGGCATGTAGCCTGGCTTCGACGACGGGGCCTTCGTTCGGATGCGAGGCGCATGATGCCTGACAAGAACAAGTCCAGATATGCGCAGATAGTCCAGTACAGCATCGTCGGCATAGCGGCCAACCTGCTGCTTGCCGGGTTCAAGGCCGCTGCCGGGTTCCTTGCCGGGGCCATCGCCGTGGTGCTTGACGGCGTCAACAGCCTGACCGATGCGTTTTCCTCCATCGCGACCATCATCGGCGAGAAGATCGCCAACATGCGGCCCTCGCGCAAGCACCCGTACGGGTACGGTCGCGTGGAATACGTCACGTCGATCGTCATAGGCGCGATAGTCCTGGCGGCAGGCGTGGTGTCCATCCGCGAGTCGATCGTGAAGATCGCCTCGCCCAGCGCTCCCGACTACAGCGCGCTGACCATTTCGGTCCTGGTGGTAGCCACGCTGGCGAAGGTGGCTATAGGCATCGCCTTCATCCGCAAGGGAGGCTCCATCAACTCGCAGCCTCTGAAGGCCTCCGGGATAGATGCGGCCTACGACGCCGTCCTCACGTTCGGCACGCTGATGGCTGCCTTCGTCTGCCTGATCTGGGGAATCGACCTCGACGGATGGGTCGGTCTTGTCATCTCCGTCTTCGTGGTGAAGGCCGGCCTCGACATCGTGCGCGATGCCGTGGCGTCGATCATAGGCGAGCGCCCGTCCGAGGAATGCGTGGGCAGGATCCGTTCGCTCATCGCCGAGCACGACGGGGTGCTTGGCGTGTACGACCTGATGCTGGACACGTTCGGCCCCGAAAGGACCATGGGTGCGTGCCGCATAGAGGTGCGCGACGACATGAGGGCCAGCGAGATCCACGAGCTGACGCGTCACATTTCCGAAGACCTGGACCGCGAGTGCCGCACGCAGCTGATCCTGGGCATCTATGCGATGAACTCCACCGGCGAGTTCGCCGGCATCCACAGGAAGCTGGACGAACTGGTCGAACACCATCCCGAGATCCTGCAGGTGCACGGCTTCTACGTCGACGAGGACACGAACCACGTCGACTTCGACCTGGTCATCGACTTCGACCACGACGCCAACGAGCTCAAGGAGCACATCGTGGAGGAGATGAAGTCGTTCTATCCCGACTACACCTACAACGTGATAACCGACCTTGACTACTCGTGAAGTCTCGACAACCGCAAGTAAACGGGACGGTCACGCTTGAGGGGCCTCGCCGATTCGCTTGCGGTGCGTGCGTAGACTCGTCCTTGTGGCAATCAGTCAAGGAAAGGGGCCATGATGAAAGGCGATCCAAGGGTCATCGAAAAGCTTAACTACCTGCTCGAAGGCGAGCTTACCGCAATCAACCAGTACATGCTTCACTCCGAGATGTGCGAGGATTGGGGCTATGAGAAGCTGCATCGCAGCTTCAAGGACCGCGCCGTCACCGAGATGCACCATGCGGAGCACCTCATGGAGCGCATCCTGTTCCTGGAGGGCCAGCCGATCGTGTCCAACCTGTCCAAGATGAACATCGGCAAGGCGGCGCAGGAC
>CAQLOA010000058.1:6360-8201 GCA_948829205.1 uncultured Eggerthellaceae bacterium | reverse complement strand
CGCGCTTCAGCAGCGCGGCGCAGCAGAGGAACGCGGCCGACGACGGGTCGCCGGGAACGCTTATGTCGCTAGCCTTCATGACGGCCGGCCCCGTCACGGTGGCGACGCGCGTGCCGGCCGTGGTGGGGACCCCGAACTCGGGGAGCATGAGCTCCGTGTGGTTGCGCGAGGGCGCGGGCTCGTTCAGCGTGGTCGTGCCGTCGGCATACACGCCGGCCAGCAGCACGGACGTCTTGAGCTGCGCAGACGCCATCGGGGCGTCGTAGCTTATCGCATGCAGGTTGGGGGTTCCGGTCTCCGTTATGGGCAGGTGGTCGGCCTCGCTCGGGCGGAAACGCACCCCCATCTTCATCAGCGGGGCCGTGTTGCGGCGCATGGGGCGCCTGCGCAGCGAATCGTCGCCCGTCAGCGTGACCTCGATGGGCCACGGCGCCAGCATGCCCATCAACAGCCTGGCGGTTGTCCCGGAATTGCCACAGTCTATCTCGTGGTCGGGCTGCCTGGGTCCCTTCGCCCCCCAGCCCGTGACCTCGCCTTCAAGGGACCCGTCGGGCGACTTCCGCAAATCCACCTGGGCGCCCAGCTGCTCGACCGCGGCTATGGACGACTGCACGTCCTCGGAATCAAGCACGCCCGAGAGGCGCGAGGTCCCCTCGGCCATCGCAGAGAAGAGCACGGCGCGGTGCGATATCGACTTGTCGCCTGGAACGTTGGCGACTCCGGTTATTGGGCCGTCGAGAGGCTTGATCGTCTTGTCTCGTTCATTCGACATAGGAATGCTCCTTGGGCTGAATGGGGCTGAACGACACGGAGTATCCGGCGTCGATCAGTTGGAAGGACAGCTGACCGACGTCGCCTTCATCTGTGAGTATAAGGGAAAGCACGGCGTTTCCCTCAGATATGTGGTCGATTTCGATGGATTGGATGTTGCACCCCGCCGAGCTTGCGATGGTGGCCACCTCGGCAAGCACGCCGTTGCGGTTGACCATGGGGATGCGCACCTCCAGCAGCTTCTCGCTGGAGGGGATCCACGCGGAGGGAAGCGAGCGGCGCGCGTCGGCCGATTCCTGCAGAAGGCGCGTAAAGGCCTCGCGGTCGCCGTCGGCGAGCGCGTCGCGGAACGACGATATGATGCCGGCCATCTCGTCGAGCCCCGCCCCAAGCGCCTCGGCGTTGTCGAAGGCGATGCCGCACCAGAGCCTGGGCGAGCCCGCCGCCACGCGCGTGGTGTCCTTGAACCCGCCGGCGGCCAGCCGCATGAGGGTCTGGTTCTCGTCGGTGTGGTTGCAGGCCAGGCGCATGAGCGAAGCGGCCACCATGTGGGGAACGTGGCTGACTATCGCGACCGCACGGTCATGGTCCTCGCGAGGGATGGATATGACGCGGGCGCTCAGGCCGTATATGAGCTCGTGGAGCTTCTGGAACTGTTCGGGGACCGTGTTCTCGTCGGGGCAGAGGATCCAGTTGGCGCCCTCGAACAGGTCGCTGCGGGCACCGTCTATGCCGTTGTTCTCGGAACCGGTCATGGGATGGCCCGGGATGTAGTTGTCCGGGTTCGGAAGGACCTCTGCCGCCACGTCCAGGATGTGCGCCTTCGTGGACACCGTGTCGGTGACCACGCCTTCGTAGCCCAGCTCGGACAGCAGGCGCATGTAGTCGTCTACGGCGGCGATGGGCGTGGCGATGACCACCAGGTCGGCCATGTCGGCAAGGAAGTTCTTGAACTCGTCGGCTTCGGGCCCGGACGCGGCGTCAACCCAGCCGCGTTCCTTGGCGACGACGCACGAGCGCGAGTCCACGTCGACGCCGCGCACGAACGTGCCGGGGAAGGCCTTCTTTAT
>CAQLOA010000058.1:0-6350 GCA_948829205.1 uncultured Eggerthellaceae bacterium | reverse complement strand
CCAGCGAGGCCCCGATAAGCCCCAGCCCCACGACCGCCACGCGGCCGAACGGCGCCTCTATGTCGTTGTGTTTGTTCTTTTCATCGTTGTCCAACTTGGTGCCTCGCATGCGGTTTCGCGTCGTTTGGTATGCGAGGAACCATTGTATAACAGGCCGGCATCGTCTAGCGAAGCAAGGCCACCTCGTCGGGGGAAAGCTCGCGCCACTCGCCCGGGGCGAGGTCGCCGAGCGTGAGCGCGCCCACGGATTCGCGGTGCAGGGACACAACGTCGTGGCCCACGGCCGCGAGCATGCGCCGCACCTGGCGCTTGCGCCCTTCATGGATGGTGAGCGCCACGGCCGAGCGGCTGCCGTCGGGAAGCACCGACAGGACCTCGCATCTGGCCGGGGCCGTCATGCCGTCGTCCAGCATGACGCCTTCCTCCAGCGCCCGACGCTCGGCCTCGGAAAGCGCCCCCCTGACCTCGGCGACGTAGCGCTTGTCGACGTTGTGGCTGGGGTGCAGCAGGAGGTTGCCCAGCTCGCCGTCGGTGGTGAACAGCAGCAGGCCCGTGGTGTCGCGGTCGAGCCTGCCAACGGGGAACAGCCCCGGATGCTCGGCCGCGGGAACGAGCTCGGCCACCACCCTGCCGCCGCGCTCGTCCGACATCGCAGTGAGGTACCCCGCGGGCTTGTTCAGCATCATCGTGACGGAACCGCCCGGCAGGCGCACCTCGGCGCCGTCGAAGGCGACCACGTCGCGGGACGCGTCAACCTTCGTGCCCAGCTCGGTGACCACGCGCCCGTTCACGGAGACGCGCCCCTGCGCTATGAGCTCCTCGCACTTGCGCCGCGACGCGACGCCTGCGCGGGACAGGAACTTCTGCAGGCGCATCTCGTCCATGCGCGGCGGCCTATTCCTCGTCGAAGTCGAACTCGAGCTCGTCGAAGTCGATCTTGTCGACCACGCCGGTGACGGCGGCCAGCGCCTCGGCGACCTGATCCTCGCTGACGGCCGGGGCCTCACGCGTGGAGGACAGCCGCTCGGCGATGAGGGCGCGCGTCTCGGCGTCGGGGGCGAACTCGGCGATGTCGGTCATGTCGGATATGGAGCGCAGCCCGAACTTCTCCAGGAACACGCGGGTCGTGCCGTAGAGCGTCGGGTTGCCGGGGGTGTCAGCCTGGCCGACCTCCTTCACCAGGCCCTTCTCGACCAGCGAGTTGATGGAGCTGTCGGAGTTCACGCCGCGGATGGACGCCACGCCCACGCGCGTGACGGGCTGCGTGTATGCCACGATGGCCAGCGTCTCCATTGCGGCGGCGGACAGCTTCCGCGTGTCCCACGACAGCACGTACTTCTCGATGAGGTCGTGGTAGGCGGGATGGGTGTACAGCCGCCACCCCCCTGCCACCTCGCGCAGCTGGATTCCCGACTCCTCGGACTCGCGCCGCGCCTGCACCTCGCGCAGCGCCGCGTCCACCGCGGCCACGTCGCATTCCAGCATCTCGGCAAGGGTTATGGCGCTCACGGGCTCGTCGGTGACGAACAGCAGCGACTCTATCGCGCCCTGGATGTTGCTTTCGGTCAAGCCTTCGAACATTTGCGCTCCCTCACTCCTCGACGGGGTCGGTGTCGAAGTCCAGCTCGCCCGACCCCTCGATGTAGGATATTTCTATGTCGCCGAACGTCCTGCGCTGCTCGAGTCGCACCATCGAGCGCTTGTACAGCTCGAGTATGGCCAAAAACGTGACCACCACCAGCGCGGGCTGGGCGTCCTTCTGCAGAAGTTCGCTGAAGCGCACGTGCTTCTTCGCCTGCACCCTCTTGTGGATGGCCTCGACATGCACCTCCACCGGAATGGGCTTCGCCGCGATGTGTTCCGATTCCAGCAGGAATATCTCGCGGCGCGCCAGCGCGTTCGCGGCGAGCAGCCCCAGCGCGTCCATGGTGACGCCCTCCAGGAAGTCGGGCATGAGCCCCAGGAAGTCCTCGTCGGGCCCGAACGGCCTCACGTGCAGCCGGCCTTCCTCCAAAAAGCGCCCGTACAGCTCTTCGGCGGCGTTCTTGTACTGCTTGTAGGTGACCAGCCGCTCCACCAGCATGCGCCTGGCGTCGTCGGGGGCGAGCTCGGCTATCTCGTCGTCCACCTCGTCGCGCTCTCGCGGGATGAGGGCCTGCGCCTTTATCTCGAGCAGCGTGGAAGCCACCAGCAGGAAGTCGGACGCCACGTCGAGGTTCAGCATCTTCATGCGCGAGACCTCGGCCAGGTACTGGTCGGCGATCTCGTTGATGGATATGGCTCCGATGTCCACCTTCTTCCTGCTTACCAGGTAAAGCAGCAGGTCGAAGGGGCCTTCGAAGGCTTCTGTTTTGACTTTGTAGCTCAAGTGCGGCCTAGCTTATCTCGAACGGGAACATGAGGTTCGCGAGGTTGCCCGCGGTCGCGTCGAGGTACCACGAGAACGGGTTCACACCGATTATATAGGGAAGCGCGATGATGCAGATCATGAAGATCGGGAACGCGTAGTGCTGGATGGAGTACCACTGGGGCAGGAAGCGCTCGGGAATGAACAGCGCCACGATGGAGGAGCCGTCCAAGGGCGGAATGGGTATCAGGTTGAAGAACATAAGGTACAGGTTGATAAGGCAGAACATAGGCAGGAACATGAGGTAGAAGTACTCCCCGAACGCGCTCTGCACAAGGCCGGGAGCCACGGGCCAGAGCGACCACGCGACCCCTGCGGCCACGCCAGCCATAAGCAGGTTTGCGCACGGTCCCGCGAACCCGGTTATGGCGTCACCCTTGCGCGGGTCCTTGAAGTAGCTGGGGTTGTAGGGCACGGGCTTCGCGTATCCGAAGATGGGCATGTTCAACACCATGAGCATCAGCGGCAGCACGACCGTGCCGAAGGGGTCGATGTGCCTCAACGGGTTCAGCGACAGTCTTCCGGCCGACTTCGCCGTGGGATCGCCCAGCTTGTAGGCGGCGAACCCATGCGCGACCTCGTGCAGCACGAGCGCCGGCACGAAGCTGAGGATGGCGCATATGTAGTATGCGATGGTGGCGCCGCTCATATCAGCCTTGCTCCTTAAGCCTGTCCTCGAGCTGCGAGTTCAGCTCGAGCCACTCCTCCTCGGCCGAGTCGATCTTCGCCTTCAGGCGCCCGTGCTCGGCGATGACGTCGGTGGAGGCGTCCTCGTTGGTGTAGAAGCCCGGGTCGGACATGAGCTCCATTATCTCTGCCATGCGCAAGTTCCACTTGGCGAGGTCCGCGTCGAGCCGGTCGATCTTCTTGCGCAGGTCCTTCGTGGCCGCATGCCTGCGGTTGCGGGCCTCCGCCTCGGCGCGCTTCTGCTCCTTGGTCTTGGGGGCGCTGCCCTTGGGCTTGGTGGGTTCGGCCGCCGGGGAGGCGCTGCCGGAGCGGTGGTTGTTGACCGTTATCGTGGTCGCCTTGAAGTCGCCCCTCTCGCCCGCGCCCGCGGCATCCGCATCAGGCGGCGCGCCCCCCTCCCGCTCGAACATGTCGTCTATGACCGAGCGCTCGTCGGGCAACGCGCCTTCCAGCTGCCCCGTCTTGTAGAGATAGTAGTCGTAGTCGCCGTCGTAGTTGGTTATGCGACCGTCCTTCACCTCGACGATGCGGTTGGCCACGTTCTGTATCAGGTGGCGGTCGTGGGTGATGAACAGCACCGTCCCCTCGAAATGCTGCAGGGCCTGCTCGAGTATGTCGGCGCTCGCGATGTCCAGGTGGTTCGTCGGCTCGTCCAGGCAGAGCAGAGGCGATGGCGCCACCAGCATCTTCGCCAGGGCAAGACGGCTCTTCTCGCCGCCCGACAGCACGCCCACCTTCTTGTCCACGTCGTCACCCGTGAACAAAAACGCACCCAGAAGCGAGCGCACCTGCGAGATGGTCCAGCCAGGAGCGGCCGAGTCGAGTTCCTGGAACACGGTGCTTGCAGGGTTCAACTCCTCAAGCTGGTGCTGCGCGTAGTACGTGAGGGACACGTTCACGCCGTACTCGATGGTGCCCGCGTCCGGGGCGAGCACGCCCGCGACCATCTTCAGGAGCGTGGACTTCCCCGCGCCGTTCGGCCCAACAAGCGCCACCTTGTCGCCGCGGTACATGTTGAAGTCGACGCCGTCGTAGACGGTCTTGTCGCCGAAGCGCTTCACGAGCCCCGTGGCCTTCACGACCGCATCGCCCGTGCGGGGCGGCTGCACGAAGTCGAAGTGCACCGTCTTCTTCTCGTCAGGCACGTGCACGCGGTTCTCAAGGATCTTGTCGAGCTTGCGTATGCGGTCCTGCGCCTGCTTCGCCTTCGTGGCCTTGTAGCGGAACTTCTCTATGAACGCCTCCAGGTGGGCGATCTCCTCGTCCTGGCTTGCGCGGGCCTTCTTGAGAAGCTCGATGCGCTCGTCGCGGGCCTTGAGGTACTTGGTGTAGTTGCCTTTGTAGAGGATCACCTCTCCGTTGTCTATCTCGGCCACGCGGTCGACCATGTTGTCCATGAACGCGCGGTCGTGACTGACCACGACCACGGTACCCTCGTATGTTTTCAGGAAGCCTTCGAGCCATTTCACCGACTCCAAGTCGAGGTGGTTCGTCGGCTCGTCAAGAAGCAGCACTTCGGGATTGCGGATAAGAAGCTTCGCCAGCGCTATGCGCATCTGCCAGCCGCCCGAGAACTCGGTGGTGAGCTTCGACATGTCCTCCTCGCCGAACCCCAGGCCGAACAGCACGCCACGCGCCTTGGACTCCAGCGTGTAGCCCCCAAGCATCTCGTAGGCGTCGCGAGCGCGCCCCACGGCGGCCAGCTGCTGCTCGGTGGCGTCGGAGGTGAGCTCGGCCTCGAGCGCATGCAGGCGGCGTTCCGCCTCCACGACCTCGACCTGGGACGAGATGACCTCCTCGAAGACGGGGTTCTCGCCCATCTCGATGGCCTCCTGCTCGAGGTAGCCCACGCGCGCCCCACGGGCCAGCACAACGCGGCCCTCGTCAGGGAAGTCCTCCCCCGAGATTATGTTGAGCAGGGTGGTCTTGCCGGCGCCGTTCGGGCCTACGAGCGCCAGCCTGTCGTATTCCTCCAGCTTGAAGGAGACGTCGGAGAACAGCAGGCGCCCGCCATAGGACTTGGATATGTGCTCAGTCTGCAAAATCATAAGACGCCATTATAACGCCCATGCGTGACGGAGGCATGTCAGGGGACGGAGTCAGAGGGACGGTTCCCTTGGCTCACTTAGCTATTTGATATGTTTCGGAAAAACAGAGTGAGTCAAAGGAACCGTCCCTCTGACTCCGTCCAAGCGCTAACATGGCTGCATGGAAAGAATCGCAGACATGTCGGACGTACGGCTGGACCTGTACGCCAAGCTCACCGACGTCCAGCTCAGAAGCCACATGGAGTCCGAGAACGGCTTCTTCGTCGCGGAATCGGCCAAGGTGGCGAGCCGCGCCCTGGACGCAGGCTACGAGCCCATATCGCTGGTGGTGCCCGAGCATCGGCTCGCGCGCGAACGCGCGCTGGTGGAGCGCTTCGAAGCCATCCCCGACGCCGACGTCTTCGCCGTGCCTGGCGAGCAGCTGCAAACGCTTGCAGGCTACGAGGTGACGCGCGGCGTGCTCGCGGCCATGAGGCGCAAGCCGCTTCCCTCCCTGAATGAGCTGCTGAAGGGCGCCACGCGCGTGGCGGTGCTGGAAGGCATCACCAACCACGCGAACGTGGGGTCGGTTTTCCGCAACGCAGCCGCGCTGGGCGTGGACGCCGTGGTCGTGAGCCCCGACTGCAGCGACCCGATGTACAGGCGCGCGGTGCGCGTGTCGATGGGAACGGTATTCCAGGTGCCCTGGACGCGCATCGAGGGGGACGGCGGGAGCTGGCTGGAGCCCGCAATGGAAGACCTTCGCGCCGCCGGGTTCGAGACCTGCGCCTTCGCCCTGCACGACGAATCCGTAGACCTGGGCGACGAACGCCTCTCGGGCATCGGCAGGCTGGCCATGTTCTTCGGCACCGAGGGCACGGGGCTCGCGCAGGCCACCATCGACGCCTGCGACCACGTGGTGAAGATTCCCATGAGGGAAGGCGTAGACTCGCTGAACGTGGCCGCGACGTCGGCCGTCGCCTTCTGGGGGCTGCGGAGCCGGGGCGTCCGCTAGCGTCGTGCACGACGATGGGGTGACGTGCAGGCGGGAACGTCCCAAATGCACGCGCGGGGCCGAAGGGCGCACTGGCGTGTCGCGTATAATCTAGGGAACCCAAACCGATAGGAGTTCCCATGCGTCCCTTGCCGTCCCAACAGCTCGACCCACGCATAAAGACCGTCTGGCGCATCAGCGCGATCGTCACCACGGCCATCGTCTACGTCTGCTG
>CAQLOA010000057.1:2022-8399 GCA_948829205.1 uncultured Eggerthellaceae bacterium | reverse complement strand
GTGTCGGCCGGCGTAGAGGTGCTGGGCATGGAGATTGGCCGCCCGGGCACCGACCTGTTCGTCATTACCGAGAAGGGCTACGGCAAGCGCACCCCGATGGACGAATACCCCGTACAGCACCGCGGAGGCCAGGGCGTGTTCACCATCAAGATGACCGACAAGAAGGGCCTGCTGGCGGCCATGAAGATCGTCACGGTCGAAGACGAGCTGATGATCATCACCGAGGAAGGCGTTATCGTGCGCACTCCGGTCCAGGGCATCAGCGAGCTTGGGCGCGCCACCCAGGGCGTGAAGGTGATGAACATCGCCAACGGCGACAAGGTCACATCAGTGGCCGTCACAACCGAAGACTAAGATACTTCGTCCTTGACGGACGAAGTATTGCCAGACGCTGCGCGGACGCCCCGGCGGTTCTCCTTCGCCCTCCAAGCCCTCCTCGCGTACCCAAGTACGCGTCGTCGGGCTTTCGCGCGAACTAGAACCGCCGGATGCGCCGCTCGCTCAATTACCAATCATGCTTTCCGTTGAGAGACCTTTGGGTACGTTTATAAAAACATTGACCTTGTGCGTTACTTTGTTGTAAAGTGTTCAAGCACTTTTGCGCCGCTATGCTGTGCATGCGTGCGGGCCCGTAGCTCAGTTGGTTAGAGCGCACGCCTGATAAGCGTGAGGTCGCTGGTTCAAATCCATTCGGGCCCACCATTTCGCGATAAACGCTCCATCGTGAGCCGAGTTAGCCGGTGGAGCGTTTATTAATTACGGGGCATTAGCTCAGCTGGGAGAGCGCGGGCTTTGCAAGCCTGAGGTCAGGGGTTCGAGCCCCCTATGCTCCACCATCATTTCGCCGTCCATCCGGGCGGCTTTTTTGTTCGGCTATAATTCTGTGCATGACTCCGCTTCACGTTCTGACAATGGTCTTCACGCAGCCCGACCAGCCAGCAATCCTGGTCCTAGAGCCTGACGAGCCTGCCATCGCGGGCAAGCAGCGCATCGTTCCCATATGGATCGGCGCGCAGGAAGCGATGCAGCTGGGAGTGGCTCTCGAGCAGGTGAAGCCCCCGCGACCCCTCACCCACGACCTGTTCATCGACGCTCTCACGAACCTCGATGCACGCGTCGACCATGTGGTGGTGAACGACGTTGCCGGGCAGACCTTCTTCTCGAAGATGTACCTTCGCCAGGGCGGCCGGCTCATCGAGCTGGATGCGCGTCCCACCGATGCCATCGCGTTAGCCGTTCGACAAGGCGCCCCCTTCTATATAGAAGACGACGTCCTGGCACGCGCGTCATACCCGTTCATCTTGAAGGAAGGCGCAGACAAGGAAACCGAACTTGCGGAATTCGACTCGTTCATCGAGTCGCTGAACCCCGAAGACTTGCTGAAGTAAAGGCCGGCAGCGGTGGTCGGATGTGCTTTCGGGACGGTCCTAAAGGCGCATCCGACCACCGCTGCCTAACAATCGAAAGGAAGCAACATGACCGCACCTATCGCAGGATGGTACGCCGACCCCGCAGGCGACCCGAACAAGCTTCGCTATTGGGATGGCGCCAAGTGGACCGACAGCTGCATGGATGCGGCAGCGGCCACGGCTGCTCCCCAGGGAGAGCCCGCCACGACGCAGACGCAGGCTGGCGCAGCATACAACGCTGCCTACCAGCAGCCCGCTGCCACCCCGCCCACCGGCATCCCTGTCACGCCGCAGCCTGACGTGGCTGCAGGCGCAGCCCCCGGCAGCATTCCCAACGCGACCACCCAGCCCGGAGCTCCCGGGTCCGTGTCCAATGCCGCTCAACCGACCTACACGCAGACTTCGGTCTACGTGAACTACGCCGATCCCGCCTACGCCGACGCGCCGATCTACTACGTCAACCAGCAGGATTCCACCTTGCGCCTGATCGCTTTCATACTTGCCCTGCTTTCGACGGTCACAGCGGGGTGGTTCATCATCCCCTTGGCTTGGATGATCCCTATGACGGTCATGACCTGGGGAATCTACAAGGGCAAACGCCCCAACACCGTGGCGTTCGGCGTGTGCTCGCTCATCTTCCTGAACTTGGTGGGCGGCATCCTGCTCCTGGTTTCCACGAAGGACGAGTAGCAGCACGGAACGGAAGCGTAGGGCGGATGCAAGAAAACTCCGCCCTTGTGTACAAAAACGACGGAAATCGGTGACCGCACAGGGTCCCGTAGCCTTTTCGGTTCAAACTCACAAATCTTGCAGTCCCTCTACCGGCGGTTTCTTGCAACAACGGTTTCTAGCTCTGCGAATTTGCGCTGTCGCCGCTTTAAAAACAACCGATTTTCGCCTGTTTTGTACACCAGAGTCCGAAAAACGTGCAACGACCAATGTTGCAAGGGCCGTTCTTTGCTGCGCTTAGGAAGCTCTCGTTTGAATCCGCTCCGTTTTGCGCTTTTTCAGCAGGCGAAGCGACGGGTTTCGGTTCCGCTAAAGCGAAGTGACGTTTAGCAAACAGGTGGCTCTGGCGAAAGAGCCCTTGTCGCATGCATTCTAGAATGGGCTCACTTAACGGCTATACTGATAGAAGGATGCGCGCAAGCGCATGCGCAAACCAAGGAGGCAGAGATGAACAAGTTCGTAACCTTCCTGTTCGGCGGGGCAATCGGAGCCGTAGGAGCGCTTCTTCTGGCGCCTCAGTCTGGCGAAAAGACCCGCGACATGGTCGCAGACCAGGCAAGCAACTTCGCAAACAACGCCCAGGACATGGGCGCACAGGTCGCTGAAAAGGTTCAGAGCGCCGTAAAGCAGGCCACTGACAAGGGCAACGAGGTCGCCGACGCGGCGAAGGATGCCGCTGCCAAGGGCGCCGAGGCCGCGATCGACAAGAACGACGAGCTGCGCGCCAAAATCGAAGCCGCCCGCGAGCGCATCGCGAAGCAGGTGCGCGAGAACGCCAACGAGACCGCTGACGCGATCAAGAACGCCACCCCCGGCGCGGCAGACGCCGCCAAGGACGCCGCTGCTGGCGCCGATGCCGCAGTGAAGGACGCCGCCGACGCTGCGAAGGACAAGGCCGACGAGGTCGTCGACAAGGCCGCCGAAGCCGTCGACGACGCCGCCGGCGCGGCGAAGGACGCCACCAAGTAGCAATGAACACCAAGGACCTGTCAAACAAGAAGGTCTGGACGTCGCGCCCCACCAAGAACGACCCCGAAGCGGTCAAGAAGGTGGGGCGTATTCATGCGTTCGTATTTCACCCGTCCAAAGCGCAACTCGTCGGCTTCCTCGTGAAGAGGCCTGACGTGGCGCTGATGTTCCGCCGCGAGGACATGTTCGTGGCACACGACGGATTCGACCTGATGCAGGACGACTCCGGCCATCAGGTCATAGTCGTTCGCGAAGACCCAGCCGCCCAAGGCCGCGGCGCAACGAAGGCGCTGGGCCTCAACTTGGACAAGTGCGTGCTGTGGATAGGCCTTCCGGCCATGACCCCTAGCGGGCAGTCGCTAGGGCTCGTGGAAAGCGTCGAGTTCGACCAGCAGACGGGCCGAGTCACCTCGATGGAGGTCAGCCAGGGGGCCACCGCCAACACGTTGCTGGGACGCCGTAACATTCCGGGCAGCATGATGCTCGGCTTTCGGCGCGGCATGGGAGCCAAGCTCTACCTCACCGACGACGATGACGAGGACCCCGATTCGCTGGGCGCCGTAATAGTCGACGAGGCCGCGTTCGACCTTCCCGTGGAAGGCGGCGTTGCCGAAAAGGCAGGCGCGGCCACCGCAGTCGCAACCGACAAGGCCAAGAAGACCTGCAAGAAGGTCTCGCAGAAGGTGAAGCCGAAGGCGCAGGAGGCGTCGAAGGTCGCCGGGGAGGCCGTGCAGAAGGGCGTCTATGCCACCGGTCGGCAAATCGCCCGCAGCAAGGGCATGTTCGGCAACTTCAAAGACGAGTTCAAGAAGGCCATGAAGGGCGACGACGATGAGCGACAAGCCTGACCCTGGCAAGCCAAAGGCCTCCCATGCCGACAAGGTGAAGTTCGTCGGGCTGATCGCGTTCTTCGTGGTGGTCGCCGTCATCGTGGTACTGGTGTGGCCCTACATCCATTTGGTTTTCGAACCCGACGGGCTCGACCACCTCATCGACCGGGTCCAGAGTGCCGGCTTCGGCGGCGTGCTGATCCTGGAGGCCATCCAGTTCCTGCAGGTGGTCGTCGCGTTCATCCCCGGCGAGGTGGTGCAGATTGCGGCCGGGATGCTGTACGGTCCATGGTGGGGCGCGTTGATAATCCTGGTAGGCTGCGTCGTTTCCAGCGCCTTCATATATATGCTGGTGCACAAGCTGGGCGCGCCGTTCGTGCACGACATGGTGCCGCAGAAGTACACCGCCAAGTTCCGCGAGTTCGAGCAGTCGGGCAAGTTCAACATGGTCGTCTTCGTGCTGTTCCTCATTCCCGGGCTTCCCAAGGACGTCTTCACATACATAACCCCCTTGTCCGACATGAAGCTGAGCACGTTCCTTATCATTGCGAACACGGCGCGCATACCGGGCATCGTGCTTTCCACCTACGCGGCCGACGGACTGCTGGAAGGCCGCATCTTCGAAAGCGTCGTCATGTTCGGGGTGCTGGCGCTGATCGCCGTCGCCGCACTGCTCGTGTACAACAAGCTTTCCTCGAAACCCGGCTCGAAGTAAAGACAAGCAAGGGAACGAGACCCGCGGGAGCCGAGTCCTGCGGAGAGCGCGAAGCGTTCCGCTCATCTCGAGTGGATTTCTCGGCTCCTTTGGCTTACCTCGCATCCATCCCCGCGGGTCTCGTTCCTCGTCACCCATTTGTTGGCATAGTGTGACCAACCAGTTACGGTTTGTGTGCGCAACGGCCCGTTCTTCAATACTTGATAGAATAGATGCATCATTCAATAGGCCCTTCCCCACAAAGGGCCTGAAACGACACTTGGAGGAAACATGCCCAAGATCACCGCAGCAGACGTTCGCATACCCATGGACGTCCCGGCCGCATCGCGCGACATCTACGTCGACAACTACCTTAAGGCCACCCGCAACACGGGTCGACTCATGCTCTTCGCCTGCGACCAGAAGGTCGAGCACATGAACAAGGACTTCTATGGCGACGGCATCGACCCCGCCGACGGCAAGCCCGAGCACCTCTTCCAGATCGGCAAGCAGGGCGTCATCGGCGTGCTTGCCGGCCAGCGCGGCCTTGTCGCCCAATACGCGGCCGACTACCCCGACATCAACTACCTTGTGAAGATGAACTCCAAGACCAACCTGGTCGGCACCAAGCAGGAAGACCCGTACTCCCCGCAGCTCACCGACATCGAAGCCGTGCTGCAGATGCGCGAGAACGGCGTAAACGTCGTGGGGCTTGGCTACACCATCTACCTGGGCAGCGAGTACGAATCCACCATGATGGCCGAGGCCGGCCAGCTCATCGCGCAGGCTCACGAGAACGGCTTGCTGGTCGTGCTGTGGATCTACCCGCGCGGCAAGGCCGTTACCGCCGAGAAGGACCCCGACCTGATCGCAGGCGCTGCAGGCGTCGCGCTTTGCCTGGGTGCCGACTTCGTCAAGGTCAATCCGCCAAAGCCCGAAGACGGCCGTTCCGCCGCCGAGGCCCTTCGCGTGGCAGCCGACGCCGCCGGCCGCACCGGCCTGGTCTGTGCGGGCGGCTCCACGGTAGACGCCGAGACGTTCCTCACCCAGCTGTACGACCAGATCCATGTGGGCGGCGCGTGCGGAAACGCCACCGGGCGCAACATCCATCAGCGCTCGCTCGACGAGGCCGTGCGCCTGACCAAGGCCATCAGCGCCGTCACGCTGGCCGACTACAGCGTCGCCGATGCGCTGGCGGTGTTCAACGGCGAGAAGCAGTTCGGTTACGACAACATTTAAAAGCGACTCTTGTCTAGAAAAATGGGGAAAGGCCTTAACGGTCTTTCCCCATTTTGCTGTCCTCCTCCTTTAGGCCTTTCACGCCCAATCAACTATACTTAACTTAATTGTGCCTTAAAGCGGAAAGGCTTTGACCATGACAGAAGTCCTAGAGTACGCAGCGCGGCTGTCTCAGGTGATCGGCGCCCGTCCGGGCGGCACCGAGGAAGAGCAGCAGGCGTCGTTCATCATAGAGGAAACGTTCAAGAGCAACGGGCTCGAGACGTCGGTCGAGGAATTCAACTGCAACCCCAACTACGAACTGCCTCGCATCATCTGCTGCATAGTGTCCATCGTGCTCGCCGTGCTGGCCATCTTCCTTCCGCTCATGCTCGTTCCGGCCATAATCGTGTGCGCAGCAATGGCCGCATTGTTCGTCATGGAGGTGGTGGGAATCTCCCCGCTCAACAACATGGCGAAGCGCGGCATAAGCCAGAACGTCCTGGCCAAGTACATCCCTGGCGAGGT
>CAQLOA010000057.1:0-2012 GCA_948829205.1 uncultured Eggerthellaceae bacterium | reverse complement strand
GAGGTAGGGCTCGACGCCGAAAGCACAGGCTCGCTTTCCCCGGCGCCCGACGCGATCGACGTAGACGCCTCTCCCGATGAGGTCGAGGCCGCCGAGGCGGGAATGCGCACGCGCACCCGTTCCCGTGGTCGCGACAAGGGTGCCCGCAAGCGCAAGATCGTCGTCATGGCGCGCTACGACTCGGGCCGGGTCTGCCGTGAGCTCAACCCGCCCATCTTCGGGGCGCTTACCACCATCCGTTGGGTGGAGATGGTCGGCATCGCTCTGATCCCGGTCGTAATTTTGCTGCGCACCCTTACCAACGCAGAAGGCGGCCTTCTCGTCTTTTGGAACGTGCTGATCGCGCTTGGAGCGGTGTGCGCGTTCCTTCCGGTCCTGGGCTACATCCTGCATCAGACGGCGCCGTTCACCGATGGAGCCAACAACAACGCGTCGGGCGTGGCCGTCATGATGGAGGTTGCAAGGCGCCTCGTCGAAGGCTCGCGCGAAGCGGCCTCGCTTGCCGAGCAGGCCGACGAGCTGATGGCCGAAGGAGAAGCGGTCGACGGCCAGCCCCAGGACAGCGGCATCGTTCCCACAATGCACGGCGAAGACGCCGCCCGTCAAGCAGGGGTGCTGCCTGTAGACACCGACCTGGTCTATCACGAGGCTGCGGAAGGGGTCGACCCCGAGAGCGTCGTCCCTGGCGAGGCAGAGCGGGCCAAACGCTTGGTGGCGGAAGGCGTCGTGCCCGCCAGCCGTCCTGCCGGACTTGTCGGCGTGGCTGTGGCAGGCGCAGCCGGTGCCGTCGCAACGGGAGCCTCCGGTGCGCCCGGAGCCCCCGGCACGCAGGTGTCGTCGGGCATGGCTCCCAACAACGCAAGCATTCCGGCGGCGCCCGCCATTCTGGACAGGCCCGACGAGCAAGACCCCAACGTTCCGGAATGGTTCCGCAAGGGGCTGAAGGCGGCCAAGGCGAACGCCGAGGCGTCCGGCGCCTCTGCGCAGCCGCATGATGCAAGCATCCACCGTTCCCGCTTCGCCGATGCGCTTGACGCGGCGGCGGTGGCAAGCGCCCATTCCATCGAAGAGTTCGAAGCCCGCGAGGCCGACAAGGCGAACGCGGCAGCCGCCGCGGCCGGGCGACAGGCGTCGGGCGTCGACGAGGACCGTCTGCGCCAGATGCGCGACAACATAATGGGAAGCAACATGGCGGCCAAGGCCGAAGTTGCCGCTGTTGCGGCCGAGATAGCCGCATCCGAGGCCGAGGCAGCGAAGAAAGCCGCCGAAGAGGCGGCCCAGAAGGAGCAGGCCAAGGCTGCGCGCGTGGCCGTGCTTACGCCTGAAGATGCCGTCAACAAGGCGGGAAGCACCCTGCAAGCCGATGTGGCGGCAGCCATCGGGGCGCAGCAGGCCGAGCAGGCCGCCGCAGCCGCCCAGGCCGTCGAGGAAGTGGTCGAACAGGCAGCGGTCGCCGACCGCACCATCTCCTACATCCCCGTCGCCGCCGACATACCCGCCGAGATCTCGGCGTCCGACATAACCGACGTCAGCGTGGTCGACACGGTAGGCAAGTCCGCCGCCGACATCCTTGAGGAGGCAAGCGCCATCGCCTCCGACGGAGACGCGGGCGGCAAGAAGCCCGAAGGCAGCCGCAAGAAGCGCACCATCGCCCTGCCCAGCCTTACGGGCGCCATCGAAGGCGCGAAGGTGAAGCACCAGGACGCCCCGCTTGCCGACGATGCCGAGCGCAAGGACGGCGAGAAGCGCGAGGCGCTGAAGAGCGCGGGCCGCAGGGTCCGCAGCTCGCCGGCGTCGCTTCCTTCCACCGACCTGCCCCCGAAGAACGCCAAGCCCGAAGGCGCCGACGCAGGCTCGGAAGCTGCAGGTGTGGCCGTTGCGGCGGAAAGCGTTTCAGCCACCGTGGTCGCATCCAGGGAAGGTTCGACCACGTCGTTCCTCGCCACTGCGGAAAAAGAGGACGCGAAGGCTGCGCTTTCCAGCCTCGATGCGCCCGTGTCGGCCCCGCTTCC
>CAQLOA010000056.1:5806-8645 GCA_948829205.1 uncultured Eggerthellaceae bacterium | reverse complement strand
GTGGTCGGCATTAAGCTCCTCAGAGCCTTCGTGCTCTCGTCCACGGCGCCTCAGGCCGCTTGACTCGCGCGCGAAGAACCTTCGGCTCTTACTGCTCGACCACAGACCTTCTAAGAGGAAAGGATTGACATGACCGAACCGCAGCTTACCCACATCGACGAGCAGGGCGACGTGCGCATGGTTGACGTGTCGGCGAAGCCCGACACCGAGAGGATCGCCGTGGCGGAGGGGTTCATCGCCATGCATCCCGAAACGCTCGAGCTGATAACCACGGGGCAGGCCGCCAAGGGCGACGTGCTCGCCTGCGCACGCGTGGCCGGCATCATGGCGTGCAAGAGGACCAGCGACCTGATCCCCATGTGCCATCCGCTCAACATGACTAAGTCGAAGGTGGAGTGCACCCCGGTGACGGACGGCGACCGCGCCGACGGCAAGGTGGGCATACACGTGACCGTGACCACGGGCGTGACGGGCAAGACGGGGATCGAGATGGAAGCCCTGACGGGCGCGTCTGTCGCTTGCCTTACAGTTTACGACATGTGCAAGGCGGTGGACCGCGGCATGGAGATAATGGACGTGAGGCTCCTTCGCAAAGAAGGGGGCAAGTCAGGTCTCTGGGTCAGGGAGTAGGCTTCCTGCCCAGGCGCATCCAGGAGGCCGTATGGGCAAGAAGACAAAGGTCATCGCCACGCTCGGGCCGGCGGTGGACGACGACGGGGCGCTGCGCGAGCTGTTCTCGCTGGGCGTCGACATAGTCAGGCTCAACTTCAGCCACGGCTCGCATGCCGAGCATGCGGCGCGCATCGATCGCGTGCGGCGAGTGCGACGCGAGATGGGCCTTCCCGTGGCGATAATGCTTGACACCAAGGGCCCCGAGATAAGGACCGGCGCGAACAAGGGTGGCGAACCGCTGCACCTCGAGGCCGGAAACATCGTCGTTCTGACCCCACGTCAGGTGGAGGGAACCCCCCAGCTGGTGAGCCAGAGCTTCCCCGGGCTGAGGTCGCATCTGACGGAAGGCGCGCAGATGCTTCTCGACGACGGGCTCATAGGGCTCGACGTCGTCGGCTTCGAAGGCGACGACGTCGTGTGCAGGGTGGCGAACGACGGCCTTCTCGGGCAGCGCAAGTCGCTGAACATCCCGGGGGTCGACGTCGGGTTCCCGGCCCTTACCGAGCAAGACGAGCGCGACCTCCTGTTCGGCGTGTCCCAGGGCGTCGACTTCGTCGCCGCCTCCTTCGTGCGCGACGGCGACTCCGTCAGGGCGGTGAGGAGCTTCCTCGCCGAGAACGGCGGCGAGCACGTGGCGGTGATCGCGAAGGTCGAGAACGCGCGCGCCGTCGAGGACATAGACGGCGTGATAGAGGCGGCGGACGGGGTGATGATAGCCCGCGGCGACCTGGGCGTGGAGGTTCCCGCGCAGGAGGTCCCGCACCTGCAGAAGCGCATAGCGGCGCTCTGCAACATCGCGCACAAGCCGGTCATAACCGCCACTCAGATGCTCGAGTCCATGACGCACAGCCCCCGTCCCACGCGTGCGGAGGCTGCCGACGTGGCCAACGCGGTCTACGACGGGAGCGACTGCGTGATGCTCTCGGGCGAGACGGCGATGGGGGACTACCCCGTAGAGGCCGTGCGCACCATGGTCGAGATAATCGAGACCACCGAGCGCCACTTCTTCGAGGACAAGAGGAAGCCGGCCACCTCTCGCAACCCGTACAAGTCGATATCGCACGCGGTGGGCGCGGCCGCCGTGCAGACCGCCATGGACATCAAGGCCAAGTGCCTGGTGTGCCCCACCATGACGGGCAGGACGGCGCGCCTCATGTCCAGCCTCCGGTCGCACATCCCTCTGTATGCCGTAACCCCCGACGAGCACGTGATGCGCCTCATGCAGATATATTGGGGGGTGAGGCCCTTGCAGGGCGACGTGCAGGGCGACATGCGCCGCGTGATAGACAAGGCCAAGGAGGCCGTCTGCGACGAGGGCCTGCTGGGCGTCGGCGACGTCGCCGTGTTCACCTGCGGAGACAGGTTCACGAGCCCGGTCACGCGCGACTCCGAGGGCAACGTGGAGAAGTTCGCCCCCACGAACGTCATGTACGTCGTGCAGATACGCGGAGACGACGTGGCTCGCGCCCTGAGCGCCGGGCCGGACGACGCGCTGATGACCAAGGCATTCTTCCGAAGAGGCTGAGCGCATGGGGCCTTTGTGGTAATATTTCAAAGGTTTGAGCAAGACAAAGCATTCGAAAGGCGCATAAATGTCAGGACATTCCAAATGGGCTACAACCAAGCACCGCAAGGCCGCGCAGGACGCCAAGCGTTCCGCGCTGTTCTCCAAGCTTTCCAGGAACATCACCGTTGCTGCCAAGGAAGGCGGCGACCCCAATCCTGAGAACAACGCCTCCCTCGCCGCAGCCATCGAGAAGGCCAAGGGCTACTCGCTTCCCAAGGACAAGATCAAGACGGCCATCGACAAGGCGTTCGGAAGCGGCAAGGACGCCGCCAACTACGAGACGGTGGTCTACGAAGGCTACGGCCCTGCAGGCGTGGCCATCTACTGCGACGCCCTGACGGACAACCGCAACCGCACGGCCGCCGACGTCCGTTCGGCGTTCAGCCATGCCGGAGGCAACCTGGGAACAAGCGGGTCCGTGGCCTACATGTTCGACCGCAAGGGCCAGATCATCGTGGCCAAGGAGGTCGAGACGGGGGACAAGAAGAACCCCACGAAGCCCAACGGCGCCGCGGCCGACGAGGACGAGTTCATGATGGCGGTGGCCGAGGCAGGCGGCGACGACTACGAGGACGCCGGCGAGGAATGGATCGTGTACAC
>CAQLOA010000056.1:0-5796 GCA_948829205.1 uncultured Eggerthellaceae bacterium | reverse complement strand
GTGTACACCGGCCCCACCGAGCTTGCAGCGGTCAAGGAAGGCCTGCACGGGCAGGGCGTCGAAACCAAGGGCGCCGAGCTGACCATGATCGCCAACAACCCGCAGCCCATAAGCCTTTCCGACGCGAAGAAGGTCATGAGGCTCATCGACAAGCTCGAAGAGCTGGAGGACCTTCAGAACGTCTACCACACCGCCGACATCACCGACGAGATCGCCGAGCAGCTGGACTAGCAGGTTCCATCGAGTGGCCGAGCTTACCGACGAGCAAATAGCAGCCGAGAAGGCATTCATGGAAGGCGTGCCCAGGTTCAACCTGGCCGCCTTCCTTCTTCCGCCCATATGGGGCCCGGCTCACGGCATGTGGGCCACCATACTCTTCTACCCTGCGTGGCTTCTCGTGGACAACCTTCTGTACGCCATGTACAGCCAGCCGTCCGTCATGTCGGTGGCCATAGGGCTCAGCGCGCTTCTTCTGCTGGCGCTGGTCACAGTGGCGTTCGCCCTGATAAGCCAGCCGTTCGCATGGCATCGTGCGCACGGCATGGGCAAGACGAAGGCGCAGTACCTGTCCGCACAGCGCAAATGGGCGGTCGGGTGCGTCTTCGGCGCCCTTGCGATGCTCTTTTTGGCAAGCGCGTACAACCTGCTGATCCGCGTTCCGGCCTAGGGCCGTCGAACGCCAAAGGATGCGCCCGTGGCACTTCCCGAAGTGAACACCCGAAGCGGCGAGAGGATCGCCGTCTTCTGCGTCGGCAACAAGCTGATGCTCGACGACGGGCTCGGCCCCGTAGTGTTCGAGGAGCTTACGCGAAGCTACGAGTTCCCTCCGAACGTCGAGGTGTACGACGTGGGATGCATGGGTCTAGACATGCTCGACTTCGTGCGCGACTGCGACTACATGGTCACCGTTGACGCGGTGGACGGCTCCGACGCTCCCGCCGGCACCGTCTTCGAGTTCGACCCCGACGACATGATGCGGCATCATGGCGCCTCCGCGTCGCTTCACGAGCTGACGCTTGCCGACCTCTTCGACTCCGCCGCGCTGCTTGGCTACGAGTGCGAGGGCAAGTGCTTCGGAATGCAGGTGTCGAACATGTCCCCCGATGTGGTCACCGTGGCGTTGACCCGTCCGGTGTACGACGCCGTTCCCCTTCTGGTCGAGGCCGTCCTCGCCGACCTTCACGGCCGTGGGGTGCGCATCGTGTCGAGGCGCACCGGCTCCCCGATAGCCCCGGGATGGCGCCACGAGATGACGGAATGAGGCGGGCAGCGTGCTTGTAGACGCCTTGGCGGGCATCCTCGACCGGTCGGGATGCGTCGAGAACTTCTGGGGGAAGCTGGACGGCGATGTCGACGCCGCCTTGGGAGTGGTCTCCTCGGCGCGGCCCTTCTTCGTCGCTGCGCGATTCGCGAAGAGCCCCCAGCCGACCCTTGTCGTCATGCCGGGCGAGGACGCAGCCGACGCGTTCGCGCGCACGGTTGCCTCGTACGTGGGAGAGGATGCGGTGATGCGCTTCCCCGAGCGGCGCGACCGTCCGCACTTGGAGGAAAGGCCCGACCCGCGCACCATAGCCAGAAGGCTCGAAGCAGCCGACGCGCTGCGGCAGGGGCGCGACGTCATCGTCGTGGCGAGCGCCCGCTCGCTTGTGCGCGACATGCCGCCGCCTGAATCCGATGCGGCCGCTCCCGTGCGCTTGCGTGCGCTGGAGTCTCTTGCGGACATGGGCATCGAAGGCGTCGACGACGTCGACGGGCTGCGCCGCAAGCTGGAGACGATGGGCTACGCGAACACTGGCGAACTCGACGGTCCTGGCACTTTCTGCATGCGTGGCGGCAGCGTGGACGTGTTCCCGGGCAACTCGGACTTCCCGGTGAGGCTTGACTTCTTCGGGGACGACCTCGACGAGATAAGGCGCGTGATTCCCTCCACGGGGCAGATGGTGTCCAGCCTCGAATCGGTGGACGTCTACCCCGTCAGCGAGCTTCCGTCCTCCGACGCCGCCATGCGGGCCGCCAGAAAGGCGCTCGAGAAGGCCGCGCTCACCAACAAGACGCTGCGTGACGCGCTCGAGAAGATGGAGGGCGGCCTTCGGTTCGACGGGGCCGACATCCTCCTGCCCTACTTCTTCAAGGGCACCGCGCAGCTCGGGTCCTACGCCGGCCCGGGCACCATGACGTGCCTCGTCGAGCCGCGGGCCACATTCGACGACATGGCCCACGCGTTCGAGGAGATGCAGGACACGTTCAAGGGAACCTACCTCAACGCCGAGAGCCTGTACACGCCGCCGGCTCAGGTCGACTTCGGCCACGGCGTCAGGGCCACGTACGTGTCGATAATGCAGCTGGGCGTCGAGCTGGACGACGAGGTCCCCGTGAAGAGGGTTGACGTTTCGAGGTCCGAGGACAGGCTGTTCGGCAAGCTGCGCAACTGGGTCGACGGCGGGAACTACTGCCTGTTCAGCATCCCGGGCTTCCGGGCCAGGAAGGACATGGAGCTCGAACTCGTGGACCATTCGCTTCCGATCCAGGAAAGGCTCGACTCCATCGACGCCGACACGGCGCCGCTTTCCAAGGGGGTCGTCAACGTGGTTGACGTGGACATCCCGCTGGGCGTCGTCATACCGAAGGCGAAGCTGGTGATGCTGTCGCTGGAGGACCTGAAGGGCGCGCGTCAGTCGTCGAAGCCGAAGCGCGAGCTGAACGCCACCGACATCACCTTCCCGTACACCGCCGGCGACTACGTCGTGCACGAGACGTATGGGATCGCGTACTTCAAGGGGCTCGTGCTGCGCGACATCGGAGGCGTCGAGCGCGACTACCTGGAACTGGACTACGCCGAGGGCGACAAGCTGTTCCTGCCCGTAGAGCAGTTCGACAAGGTGACGCGCTACGTCGGGCCCGAGGGCCACACGCCCAAGATCACGCGCTTGAACAGCACCGACTGGTCGCGTGCGATGACCAAGGCGCGCAAGGCCACGCGCAAGCTGGCCTTCGACCTGATCGACGTGTACTCGCGACGCGCAGCGACGAAAGGCTTCCAGTTTGTCGTGGACACGCCCTGGATGCAGGAGATGGAGGAGAGCTTCCCCTACGAGGAGACGCCCGACCAGGCCGCTGCCATCGCCGACGTGAAGGCCGACATGCGCTCGGCGCACCCCATGGACCGCCTTGTGTGCGGAGACGTAGGCTTCGGCAAGACCGAGGTGGCGATACGCGCTGCGTTCGTCGCGGCGCAGAACGAAAAGCAGGTGATGGTGCTGTGTCCCACCACCATCCTCACCCAGCAGCACTTCACGAGCTTCAGAGAGCGGCTCGAACCGTTCGGGATGAGGGTGGAGGCGCTCTCGCGCTTCCGCAGCCCGGCCGAGCAGAGAAAGACGCTGGAGGACTTCGCCGCAGGCAAGGTGAACGTGCTCATAGGCACGCACCGGCTGCTTTCGCGGGACGTCAACCCGCACGACCTTGGGCTCATCGTGATAGACGAGGAGCAGCGCTTCGGCGTGGGGCACAAGGAGCAGTTCAAGAACCTGCGCGAGCACATCGACATCCTTACGCTGTCGGCGACGCCCATCCCGCGCACCATGCAGATGGCGGTGTCGGGGGTGCGCGACATGTCGCTCATCCTCACCCCTCCGGAGATGCGCCTTCCGGTGAAGGTGCACGTGGGGGAGTGGGACCCCGATGTTGTGTCGGCCGCGATAAGGCTTGAGCTGGGGCGAGGCGGGCAGGTCTATTACGTGAGCAACCGCGTCAACACGATCGAGGAGGCGGTCAGGCGCGTGACCGACGCCGCACCAGAGGCGCGCGTTGGCGTCGCGCACGGGCAGATGTCCAGAGACGAGCTCGAGCGCGTGATGGAGGACTTCTCGGCCGGGGTGCTGGACGTGCTGGTCGCCACGACGATCATCGAGAGCGGCATCGACAACCCCCATACCAACACGCTGATAATCGAGGACTCCCAGCGCCTGGGGCTTTCGCAGATGTACCAGCTGAAGGGGCGCGTGGGGCGTTCGAGCGAGCAGGCATACGCGTACTTCATGTTCCCCGAGGAGATACCGCTGACCGAGGAGGCGCAGGCGCGCCTGACTGCGCTTTCCGAGGAACACGGGCTTGGGTCGGGCATGCGCATCGCCATGCGCGACCTCGAGATAAGGGGCGCCGGGAACCTTCTCGGGGCCGAGCAGTCGGGAAACATGAGCGCCGTCGGGTTCGACCTGTTCGCCCAGATGCTGAACCAGGCCGTGGCCGACGCCCGCGAAGGCGAAGGCGTCGTGAAGGGCGCCGAGTCGAGGGCCGCATCCGACATCAACATAAACATCCCGGGCCGCATGTTCATCGGCAACGACTACGTGCCCGACCTCGACGAGCGCGTGCTTTGGTACAGGCGCGTGACGAACGCAGGGTCCGAAGACGCCGTCGAGGCGCTGGAGCGCGACATGAGGCGCATCCATCCCGACATGCCCCCCGAGGCCGAGAACTTCTTCGCGAAGGAGGCTCTGCGGGCGTTCGCCGAGGAGCACGGGGCCACAAGCATCGTGGTCAGCGGGGGCAACCTGAACGTCGAGGGCCTGCAGATGTCCCGCGAGCAGCTGATTCCTCTGAAGAGGCGCGGGGGACGCTACCTGCAGGACAGGCGCAAGCTTATAATGCTGTTGAGGAAGATTCCAGGATATTCGGGCGACTCGGACGGCCTCGCGCCGGTCCTCGGGTCGTTTTTGCACGAGGTGTTCGATTCCGGGAAGGAAGAGGAGTAGGGAGCGACAATGTCTATCGATGGCAACGTCAGGGTCAGGTTCGCCCCGTCGCCGACGGGGATGCTGCACATAGGGGGCGCGCGCACGGCCATATACAACTGGGCCTTCGCCCGCGCCATGGGCGGAACGTTCGTGCTGCGCATAGAGGACACCGACCCCGAGAGGTCCACCGACGAGAACGTGCAGATAATCCTGCGCGCCATGCGCTGGCTCGGGCTCGACTGGGACGAGGGCCCCGAGGTGGGGGGCGAGTTCGGCCCTTACTTCCAGATGCAGAGGATGCCTACCTACGAGGCGGCCTTGGAGACGCTCAAGGCCAAGGGGGCGGCGTACCCATGCTTCTGCACCAAGGAGCAGCTGGACGCCGACCGCACCGCCGCCCAGCAGTCCGAGGGCGGGTACGCGGGCTACTGCGGAAGGTGCAGGAACGTCCCTGCCGACGAGGCTGCTGCACGCATCGCGGCCGGCGAGCCTCACGTGTGGAGGCTGAAGGTTCCCGAGGGGCACGGCCCCATCGAGTTCGATGACGCCGTCTACGGCCCCACGTCGTTTCCGGCCGAGGTCATGGACGACCTGGTGCTTGTGCGCAGCGACGGAAGCCCCACCTACAACTTCGCGGTGGTCTGCGACGACGCCAACATGGGCATAACCCACGTCATACGCGGCGACGACCACCTGTCCAACACGCCCAGGCAGATCCTTATATACGAGGCGCTCGGATTCGACGTCCCCGTCTTCGCGCACCTGCCCATGATCTTGGGCCCCGACGGCAAGAAGCTGTCCAAGAGGCACGGTGCCACGAACGTGGAGGACTACCGTGACTGCGGGTACCTTTCCGACGCCATGGTCAACTTCCTGGCGCTTCTGGGATGGTCGCTCGACGGCGAGACCACGATCATTCCTCCGGACGAGCTGTGCCGTATGTTCTCTCTTGACCGCATCACCAAGAAGGACAGCATCTTCGACGAGAAGAAGCTCGACTGGATGGACGGCGTGTACATTCGCGAGATGCCGCCCGAGAAGTGGCTGTACGTGGCAACCC
>CAQLOA010000055.1 GCA_948829205.1 uncultured Eggerthellaceae bacterium | reverse complement strand
CAACCTGCCGTTCATCACCGCAGGCGCCGACGGCCCGAAGCACCTCGACTACACCCTTACCCGTGCGGAGTTCGAGCGCATCACGAAGGACCTGCTCGAGCGCTGCAAGAAGCCCGTCGAGCAGGCTCTGAAGGACGCGGGCATCAAGGCCGGGCAGCTTGACGAGGTCATCCTCGTGGGCGGTTCCACCCGCATGCCTGCGGTGCAGGAACTGGTCGAGAATCTCACCGGCAAGAAGCCGAACATGTCCGTCAACCCCGACGAGGTCGTGGCGATGGGCGCGGCAATCCAGGGCGGCGTGCTTTCCGGCGACGTCACCGGCATCCTGCTTCTCGACGTCACCCCGCTGTCCCTCGGCGTCGAAACCATGGGCGGCGTGATGACCAAGATGATCGAGCGCAACACCACCATCCCCACCCGCAAGACGGAAATCTACTCCACCGCGGCCGACAACCAGACCAGCGTCGAGGTCCACGTCCTGCAGGGCGAGCGCGAGATGGCAGCCGGCAACAAGACGCTTGGCCGCTTCCAGCTCACCGGCATCCCGGCGGCGCGCCGTGGCGTTCCGCAGATCGAGGTCACGTTTGACATCGACGCCAACGGCATCGTGAACGTGTCCGCTAAGGACCTGGGCACCGGCAAGCAGCAGCAGATCACCATCTCCGGCTCCACGGCGCTTAGCGACGACGAAGTCGACCGCATGGTCAAGGACGCCGAGGCCCATGCCGAGGAGGACGCGCGCCACAAGGAAGAGGTCGAGGTCCGCAACAACGCCGAGTCTCTGGTCGGTGCAACCCAGCAGACGCTCGACGAGCTTGGCGACAAGGTTCCCTCCGACGCCAAGGCCGAGGCCGAAAGCGCCATCGCTGAGGCCAAGACGGCCCTCGAGGGCACCGACCTCGACGCCATCCGCAGCGCAACCGAGCGCATGCAGCAGGCGGGCTACAAGCTGGCCGAGGTCGTTTACTCCACCGAGGGCGACGCTGCGGGCGCAGCGGCAGCCACTGCCGAAAGCGTCCCGGCCGACGACACCATCGAGGCCGACTACGAGGTAGTCGACGACGAGGAGGAAGGCAAGTAAAGATGGCAGATCCGAAGAAGGACAACGCCACCTCCAATGCTTTCAACGGTTCCCAGGCGCCCGGCAACGGCGACGCCTGGGGCACCGTCCACGACCAGCCGGAAACCGAAGGCGTGCAGGCGGAAGGTGGCGTCGGCTCCAAGGGCGCATCCGATGCGGTCCAGGGCGCCGGCGACCCGGACGAAGAGGTGCTCGACGCCGCGCTCGAAGCCGAGGCGGCAGAGGTCATCGAAGAGGCAATGGCCGAGGCCGAAGCCGAGTCCGACGCCTCCGCAGCCCACGATGAGGCCGCCGAGTGGAAGGACAAGTACGTCCGCCTTCACGCGGAATGGGACACCTACCGCCGGCGCCAGAAGGAGCAGGCGGCGGCGCAGAAGGCGCTTGCGGCCGAGAAGCTGGTCTCCAGCCTCATCCCGGTGATCGACGACCTTGAAAGGTCCATCGACTACGCGCAGAAGAACGGCGAAGAAGGGCTGCTCGGCGGCGTTCAGGCCGTGCTCACCAAGTTCGTCGACACCCTCAAGAAGGACGGCGTCGAGGTCATCGACCCGAAAGGCCAGGCGTTCGATGCTTTGGAGGCGCAGGCGGTCGGAACCGTCGACGACGCATCGCAGCCCGACGAAACGGTGGCGGACGTCTACCAGAAGGGCTACAAGATCGGCGCCAAGGTCTTGCGCCCGGCGATGGTCACGGTGACGCAGGGAGGCCCCAAGCGACCTAAACCCGAAGAGGAATAGCAGGCAAGCGATTGTATTGGAAATAGGGCTTCCCCCTGCGGGAAGCCCTGATGAAAGCGAAGTATTTGACAGAAGGAAGCTAGGAGGTGGTAGTCGTGGCGTCTACTCCAGACTATTACAAAACGCTAGGCGTGTCGCGCACCGCCTCGCAGGACGAGATAAAGAAGGCCTTCCGCAAGCTCGCGCGAACGCACCATCCCGACGCGGGCGGCGACGAGGCCAAGTTCAAGGAGATCAACGAGGCCTACGAGGTCCTTTCCGACGAGAAGAAGCGCGACCTGTACGACCAGTACGGCACGGCCAACGAGAACCAGATCCCGTGGGGCGGCCAAGGCGCGGGCGGCTTCAACTACGAAGACATCTTCGGCGGCGCAGGCGGCGGAAACGCCTACACCTACACCACCGGCGGGTCGGGCGGCGGAGGCTTCGGAGGAATCGATTGGTCCGACATCCTCGAATCGATCCGCGGCGGCAACGGGGCGTTCGGTTCCGACTGGGACTTCAACGTCAACCGCCAGCAGCAGGGCCAGGACATGAACGTCACGCTCGACGTCTCGTTCGACGAGGCGTTCAACGGCACCACCAAGCGCGTCACCGTCCGCATCCCAGGCAAGGACGCGCCCGACACCATCGACGTCAAGGTTCCGGCCGGGGCCCGCGAAGGCGGAAGGCTGCGCTACAAGGGCAAGGGCGGCCAGGGCGCGAACGGCGGCCCGGCGGGCGACCTGCTCATAACCACGCATATCACGGACCACCCGTACTACAAGCGCGACAAGGCCGACGTGTTGCTCGACCTTCCCATCAACGTGGCTCAGGCAGCGCTGGGCACCGCAGTGGTCGTTCCCGCCCCCGACGGAACCAAGGTGAAGGTCAAGGTCCCGGCGGGCACGCAGGACGGCACGGTGCTCACCGTGAAGGGCAAGGGCGCGCGCGACATCAAGTCGAAGTCGAAGGACGCCTTCGGCAACCTGAAGATCCGCGTCCAGGTGCGCATTCCGCAGGACATGAACGACGACCAGAAGAAGGCGATGGAAGACTTCCTGGCCGCCACCCCCGAAGAGGCACGGCCATGGTAGCGGCAGGAGGCGTCGGCGACCATCCTGGATACGACGCCGCCGAGTCGCGCGTCGACTACGCCACGGTGCGCTTTCCTCACGCCGACTGGAACAAGCCCCTCTACACCATAGGCGTCGCTGCCGAACTGGCGGGCGTGCACCCGCAGACGCTGCGCGCCTACGAGCAGAAGGGGCTCATCACCCCGAAGCGCACCAGCGGCGGCACCCGCAGGTACTCCCTTGCCGACCTCGACAGACTGTCGCTCATAAACCGGCTCACCGAGGAAGGCATCAACCTTGCGGGCGTCACCCGCATCCTCGACCTCCAATCCAGGCTCGACGAGGCCGAGGAGCAGGTCGAAGGGCTGCATGCGCGCGTCAAGCGCCTTGCGAAGCGCGTCGAAGACCTGCAGAACGGCAATCCCGGCGCCGTCGGCCCCATCATCAGGGCCACGTCGCAGGAAAGGTCGATCATCGTCAGGAAGGTGCGCCACCAGTAGCCCTGCGGGGCATCGGCGGCATTCCTGACGCGTGCTGCGGGCCGAACGCAACGGTCCGGAGCGCAACGGACAAACAGGAACAAGCAAGGAACCGACAAGGAACCACTACCCATAGAAGGAACGAAAATGAATCTCAACAAGTTGGCAGTCACGGCTCAGGAGGCTTTCCAGAATGCCATGGGCGTTGCTGGCGAAGCCAACTCTGCCATGATAGAACCCATCCATCTGCTCAAGGCGCTCCTCGACGCCGACGAGAACAACATTGCGGCAATCATCAAGCGCATCGGAGCCGACCCGGTGTTTCTGGCGCAGAACGTCGAGGACGACATAGCGAAGCTCCCGAAGCAAAGCGGAGGGATGCCGATGTCCGCGCCTTCGCAGGACTTCATCAAGACCATCGACAACGCCGAGAAGATCGCATCCAAGCTGGGCGACAGCTACGTCACCTCCGAGCACCTGCTCATCGCGCTTTCCGAAGACAAGGGCACGGCAGGCAAGCTGCTCGGCACCGCCGGCATAACGCCGAAGAACATCGAAGCGGCCTACGAGGCGCTGCGCGGCGACACCCGCGTGACCTCGCAGACCGACAAGACGCAGTTCGAGGCGCTTGAGCAGTACGGCCAGAACCTGACGCAGCAAGCCCGCGAGGGCAAGCTCGACCCGGTCATCGGCCGCTCCGAAGAAATCCGTCGCACCATCCAGGTGCTCAGCCGCCGCTCCAAGAACAACCCCGTGCTCATCGGCGAGCCCGGCACCGGCAAGACGGCCATCGTCGAGGGCCTGGCCCAGCGCATCGTCGCGGGCGACGTGCCTTCCAGCCTCAAGGACCGCGAAATCATCTCGCTCGACCTGGGGGCCATGATGGCCGGGGCGAAGTACCGCGGCGAGTTCGAAGACCGTCTGAAGGCGGTTCTTCGCGAAGTGAAGGAGGCCGGTGGCAACATCATCCTGTTCATCGACGAGCTGCACACCATAGTGGGCGCAGGGGCCGGGGGCGATTCCTCGCTCGATGCCGGCAACATGCTGAAGCCCGCCCTGGCGCGCGGCGAGTTGCACGCCATCGGCGCCACCACGCTTGACGAATACAGAAAGTACGTCGAGAAGGACGCCGCGCTCGAGCGGCGCTTCCAGCCCGTCATGGTGTCCGAACCCACCGTGGAAGACACTATCGCCATCCTGCGCGGCCTGAAGGAGAAGTACGAGATCCACCACGGCGTCCGCATAACCGACGGGGCCATCGTGTCCGCCGCCGAGCTGTCCGACCGCTACATATCCGACCGATTCCTTCCCGACAAGGCCATCGACCTCATGGACGAGGCAGCCTCGCGCCTGCGCATCGAGATCGACAGCATGCCGGAAGAGGTCGACGCCGCCGAGCGCCACCTCACGCAGATGCAGATCGAGGAGCAGGCCCTGATGAAGGAATCCGACGACGCCTCCGCCGAGCGTCTCGAGCGCCTGCGCCGCGAAATCGCCGATGCGCGCGCCAGCCTCGACGCACAGAAGGCGGCATGGCAGAACGAGAAGGACGTCATCGTCGGGGTGCAGAACCTGAAGGCCGAGCTCGACGCGGCCCAGCTCGAGGAGGAGCGCGCCACCCGCAACGGCGACCTGGGGCTCGCGTCCGAAATCCGCTATGCGCGCATCCCGCAGCTGCAACAGCAGCTGCACGAGGCCGAGCAGACGCTTGCGCAGAACCAGGAGGCAGGCGCCATCCTCAAGGAAGAGGTCTCCGAGGACGAGATAGCGCAGGTTGTGTCCACATGGACCGGCATCCCCGTAACCAAGATGATGCAGGGCGAGATGGAGAAGCTCGCCGACCTCGAGGAGGAGCTGCACAAGCGCGTCATCGGGCAGGACGAGGCGGTCAACGTGGTCGCCGGGGCCATCCGCCGCAGCCGCGCAGGCCTGTCCGACCCCGAGAAGCCCATAGGCTCGTTCATGTTCCTGGGGCCCACCGGTGTCGGCAAGACGGAATTGGCCAAGGCCCTTGCGGAATACCTGTTCGACAGCGAGAAGGCCATGGTGCGCATCGACATGTCCGAGTACATGGAGAAGTTCAGCGTGCAAAGGCTCATCGGGGCCCCTCCCGGATACGTCGGCTACGACGAGGGCGGCCAGCTAACCGAGGCCGTGCGCAGGCATCCATACTGCGTCGTGCTTCTCGACGAGATCGAGAAGGCGCATCCCGACGTGTTCAACGTGCTGCTGCAGGTCCTCGACGACGGCAGGCTCACCGACGGCCAGGGCCGCGTGGTCAACTTCAAGAACACCATCATCATCATGACCAGCAACATCGGGTCGCAGATCATACGCGACCACATGGCTGAAAGCAGCGCGTTCGACGCCATGGAGAACAGCAACGGCGAAATCGGGCTCGACCCGGCAAGCCGCGGCGAGACGGTCGGAAGCATGATGGAAGACGTCGTTAACATGACCCCCGAGCAGGCCGCCAAGCGCATGGCCGAGTTCGCGAACCAGATGCAGGACGCGCTGCGGAACCACTTCCGCCCCGAGTTCCTGAACCGCATCGACGACATCGTCACGTTCAACGAGCTCTCCATCAGCGCCATCGAGCCCATCGTCGACATCCAGCTCGAAGAGGTCCGCGACCGACTGGCGAAGCGCCGCGTCACGCTCGACGTCACCCCGGCGGCCATGGAGCACCTCGCCATCGACGGGTTCGATCCCATCTACGGCGCCCGTCCGCTCAAGAGGCTCATCCAGCGCCAGATCGTCGACCGCATAGCGGGCGAGGTCATCAAGGGGAAGCTGTTCGATGGAAGCCACGTGCTGATCGACATCGGTCCCGAAGGTGACTACACGTGCCGCATCGAAGGCCCCATGCAGCTCGATGGCGACATCGCCGCCGACATGGACGAGCTCCTGGCCGAGCTGGACGACGAAGACTGATGGCGATCGTCTTCAAGCATGGGCGCAACATGCACGACGCGCTCAACATCAGGGCGAACGTGTTCATGGTGGAGCAGGGCTTCTCGTACGATTTCGACGTGCTGGACGGCAATCCCGAGGTCATGTACATCACGGCCTACGACGACGAGGCCGCCGACCCCGAAAGCCCCATAGGCACCACGCGCATCTTCCCCGCGCGGCTGGAACAGCAGTTCCCGGAAGACATGGACGCCGCCCCCGACGCTTGGGCGGTCGGTCGCATCGCCGTAATGCCCGAGGCTCGCCACGGCGGCCTCGGGTCGCTCCTGCTTAGGGAATCCGAGCGCGTCGCCGCCGAGAACGGCGCGTCCGAGATGCAGCTGCACGCCCAGGTGCGCGCCATGCCGTTCTATCACGCCAACGGCTACCAGGAGTACGGCCCCTACGCCGACGACGAAGGCGTTCCTCACCAGTGGATGCGCAAAGCGCTGCAGTAACTTCTGCACGTCAAGGCCGTTTTGTGGGATACTTAGCAGGCTATTTGCAGAAGGGAACGCGCTTTGGCGCATTCAAGCATTGCAACCCGCAATGAAAGGGGACTTATGAAGTTCAAGAAACTTGCAGCTTTCGCTGCTTGCGGCGTGCTCGCCGCGTCTCTCGGCCTGGCTGGCTGCTCCGGCGGCTCAAGCTCAAGCAGCTCGTCGGCCTCCAGCTCCAGCTCGGCCGCTGCCGAGACCGCCGAGGCCACGCTGCTGAACGACGGACAGCTGACCATCATCACCTCTCCGGACTACCCCCCGTTCGAGAACATCGAGAACGGCGAGCTCGAGGGCTTTGAGATCGACCTTGCCAAGGCCGTCGCCGAGCAGATGGGTCTCGAGCCCAACTTCGTCCAGATGCAGTTCGACACCATCATCCCGGCCATCACCGCCGGCGGACAGGGCGACGTCGGAATGTCCGGCTTCTCCGTCGACCCCGACCGTGCCAAGGAAATCGACTTCACCGAGTCCTACTACGTCGATGACCAGGCCGTCGCCGTCATGCAGAACTCCGGCATCACGGAAGACAACGCCGCCGAGGCGCTGAACTCCGCCGGCATGATCATCGCCGTGCAGACCGGCACCACCGGCGAGACCTACGCGCAGGAGAACTTCCCGAACGCGACCATCCAGGGCTACGGCAACTCCACCGACTGCTTCGCCGCGATGCAGTCCGGCCAGGCCAATGCCGTATGCACCAACCTCGCCGTCGTGCAGCGCATGATCGACACCGCCTACAGCGACGCCCAGATCGTCATCGAGGTCGCCACCGGCGAGGAGTACGCCGCCGTCGTCTCGCAGGACAACCCCGAGCTGACCAAGCAGATCGACGAGGCGCTGAAGGCCCTGCAGGAGAACGGCACCATCGAAGAGCTCACCAACAAGTGGTTCTAAGGCTTTTCGGCGTTCTTCCGAACGCCGAAACAGCCTGACGCTGCGGCTTCCTGCAGCACCCCGCCTTGCCTTTCTATTTCGGCGAGGCGGCACGAAGGCCAGCCTCGCCTCATATCAAGGCAATTCGGGCCGCTGCAGGAAGCCTCGCTCACTCGCCAACCATGCAAACGAAAACTACGGACATAGTCAAACGCGTAGCGTCAGCCCTTCTGCTGGCGCTATTCGCATTCACGGTGGCGCTTCCCGCGGTCGCGCCCCAACAGGCCTACGCGCTCGAAACCGCCAAGGCCACGGCGCGCCCCAACGGTGACTCGGGCTCCGAGGTCTACGGCGGCTCCGAGACGCGCATAACCTGGGAAGGCCAGGCCGCTTCCGACGAGGCCATCACCCAGCTCACGCTCACGCTTCCCGAGGGCACCCAGTTCGGCGTCGACGACGCCCGCATCACCCTGCTTTCCGGCGAGAAGAACATGGACCGCACCGTAATCGATGCGGAAGTATCCGCAGACGGCGACACCTTCGTCGCGAAGTTCTCCGAGGCGTACGGCCCCGGCGGATATTTCCGCATCGAGCTCTACGAGGTCTTCTTCCCCGCGCAGGGCGGAAGCATGCCCCTTTCCGGCACCTACACGCTCGAAGACGGCACCACGATGCCCTTCGAGGCCGACCCGATCGAAGTGGTCACCGTGTCGGCCACCGACCAGTTGGCGAAAAGCCTCGAGCAGCAGGAATGGGTGCAGGCGTGGAACTCCAACAAGTTCCTCCGCCTGTTCTTCAACCCGTCGCTCATCGTCAGCAGCATCCCCATAGTGTTCAACGGGTTCCTGCTGGCCATAGCCATCGTGGCCATATCGTTCCCGTGCGCCATACCCGTCGGACTCGCGCTTTCCTTGATGCGCATGTCGAAGCTGCGCATCCTGCGAGGCCTGGGGTCGCTCTACGTCAACGTGGTGCGC
>CAQLOA010000054.1 GCA_948829205.1 uncultured Eggerthellaceae bacterium | reverse complement strand
ACTTCCACCTGCTCGGGCGCGCCAAGGAACCCGGAATACACGGCGTCTATCTGCACGTCTATGCCGCGCCATGCGTCGAGGTAGTCGCGAAGTATGTCGGTGGTGTCGTGCATGTACCAACCAGGGAAGGCCGTGTGGCTTGAGAATAGGCCCGTGGGAACCGGGCACACGTCGCAGCCGGCGGCGCTCAGCACGGGGATGGCGACGCCCAGCGAGCACTTGCCATAGCCGCACAGGTCGTGCACGGCGGCGATGCGCGGGATGTACTTCCCGTCACGCCTATAAAGGAAAAGAGCTTCGGGGTCGCCGTGAAGCTCGGGGTTCGACATGTCGGTTTCTTCGTACTTCAGAGCCATTCGCTATGCTTCCTTCTTCTTGCCGGCCTTTCGGGATTCGGCCTTCTCCAGCTTGGCCTCCTCCTCGGCCTCGCCTTCTTCGACCTCGTCCTCGAATATGGCCCATTCGTCCTGTTCGGGGTCGAGTTCGTGGTTGCGATAGACCTTGCGGGTCTTGATCTCGAGCAGGACGCACACCACCAGGCTGATGACGATTCCAGCACCTACCAGAATGCCTATCCCGGCGTACGTCTCGAACAGAAGATGATAGATTTCGTTAAAGTCCATTTGCCAGCCTGAGCGTCGAATCCAAACGTTGCGTAATTATACAACTACGGGGACCCGATGCGATGCGGCTCACGCGGGCGTTTGCACGTGAAGATACTTCGCCAGCAGGCGCGAGAGCGGATACCCCAACACATACATCACAAGCGCCTCGCCAACGCCAGTGGCCACCACGCCGAACAGGTACATGGGGAGATAGGCCCCGTCGATGGAGATGTCGGTGAACGGTATGGTGTAATAGCCGAGCCCTTGCAGCAGAATGGGCAGGTACGCCGGCACTATCAGCGCGTTGGTGAACACGAACCCGCTTATGGCAAGCGCCGGGCGCTTGCGCATCTTCCAGCAGAAGACGGCGCCTATCAGCGTGGCGCAGCTTCCGAACACGACGTCCAGCAGTCCAAGCGCGCCGGTGCCGTTGATTGCGCAGTTCAACAGGTTGGCGATCACGCATCCCACGGTAAGGCCGGGGACGGCGGCAGGCGTGAACAGCGCCACGACGCATACGGCCTCGGATATGCGGAACTGAACCGGCCCCCAGGCAAGTCCCTGCAAAAACAGCAGCGCCACGAGCGTTGCGGCCGCATACAAGGCCGCGATGAGGGCCGTCTGCGCTATGTATTGGCTGCGGGTGAGCTGCGTGTTCATGATTCCTCCTAGGTTGCGAATAGTCACGAACGCCAAACTCTAGCACAAAGTGCGTGACAGGGGACGGGGCGCGGAGGGGTGGATGCGAGGTAAGCCAAAGGAGCCGAGAAATCCGCCCGGCGAAGCCGGGTTAGTTCGAGGCGACGACGCGTCGAGTGGAACCCCTCCGCGCCTCGTCCTAACGTGTGCTACTTGTTCTTCCAGGAAGACTGCTCGCGACGGCGGGCGGTCTTGGCCAGCTCGTCCTGCAGCGCGAGGTACGACTCGAGCCGCGAACGGCTCAACGCGCCTTCCTCTACTGCGGCCAGCACGGCGCATCCGGGTTCGCCCGCATGCCTGCAGTCGCGGAAGCGGCACCCTTGCGCAAGTTCATCTACGTCGGAAAAAGCCGCGCCTATGCCCTCTTCGGCGTCCCACAGCCCAAGCCCGCGCACGCCGGGCATGTCGACTATGCGGCCGCCTCCCTTGCCGTCCACCACCGGAAGCCTCATCACCTCGCGCGACACCGTCTTGTGCCTGCCCTTCCCGTCGCGCTCGCGCACTTCGGACGTGGCCCGGGCCTCTTCGCCCAGCAGCAGGTTCACGAGCGTGGACTTCCCCGCGCCCGACCTTCCTATGAGCACGGAGGTGGTTCCCTTGGGCATGAGGCCGCGGACGCGCGCGACGGATGCGGCGTCGGCCTTGGACGCCACCAGAACCTGCACGGAGTCGCCGGCAAGGTCGGACACCTTGCGCATCGTTTCGACGACTGCGACGGCGTCGAGCAGGTCTGCCTTCGTCAGCACCACCGTTACCACGGCGCCCGTCTCATGGGCAAGCACCAGCTCGCGTTCCAAGCGTTTCATGTTCAGCCTGTCGATGGACTGCACGACGACGACGCGGTCGAAGTTGGCCGCGAGCACCTGCGGAAGCGCACGCTCGGTGGGGTCCTTGCGGACGAACTGCGTCGACCGCGGCCGTATAGCCTCGATGATTCCCACGTCGTGGCCTTCGGGTATGGCCACGTCCACAACGTCCCCGATCACCGCGCGAAGCTTCCCCCGCTTCTTCAGCTCGGCGGAATGTTCGCAGCGCACGCGGCTTCCGTCGCCCAGCTCCACCAAGGGGAACTTGCGGTCGAGCTTGACCACCTCGCCAGCCAGCAGCCGCTCGGACATCAACGCTGCCTTTCGCGTATCACGTCGAACGCGATGAGGAGCAGGCTTCCCACCATCAGAAGCACAAGGCCCGGAACCAGGCGCATGAAGTTGAAGTCGAGCTCTTCCACGCTTCCACGCGACACCACCGCTACGCTGTCGGAATGAAGGTCGCTCGCGCCCTGGTGCTCCTTGCATGCAAGGTTGAAGGTTCCGCGTACCTGCAGCGTTGTGCCGCGCTTTCCGTATGCGCCGTAGGTGTCGATGGACTCGGACGCGGTGACTGGCATGAAGACGGCCACCTCGGAGTCGTCGCCGGCGTCGTCGGACTGCAGCATTATCCAGCAGTCGGAGGACCCAGGCTCGGAAAGGATCCTGTCTCCTACCACTTCGCCCGTGACCTGCACGGTCTGCCCGTCCATGTACGAATCGGCGGTGGACAGCTCCTTGATGGTGATGTCGTAGATGAACGAGCTGTCCGGGAGCTGCGAGACGTTCACCTGGCTGCTGGTCGAGCCCCGCAGCATCCACCTGCACGCCGTCGTCGCCGGCGCCCGACACCGCCTGCGCGACGCCTATCGCGCAAAGACCCAGTGCCGAAGCGCAGAACAGGGCGATCCACCACTTGAGCATGCGGTTCGCCTTCAGGTACTTTCCCAGATGCTTCAGCGTGATCACAGCTGTATTTCCTCGTTGTTCTCGGTCACGCTCTGCGCCTTGAAGCGCCTGCGCGGTATCACGCTGACCACAACCTGCACTATCAGGGCGAGCAGCGTTATGAACTCAAGACGGCCGGCCCACATCTGCAGGATGTAGAAAAGCTCGAGCGTCATCGGCATTCCTGGCGAGGCTATCCCCACGATCATGCCCCCGTTGGACGTCATGCACACCGATTCGTAGATGGCCTGCGTGGCTTCGTGGCCGTGCGCGATGCCCACCAGCGCGCCTATGACGTAGGTGATGACGAACATGATGAAGATGGTCATCGCCTCCTTC
The DNA here is from genome assembly GCA_948829205.1 of uncultured Eggerthellaceae bacterium. Classification (GTDB taxonomy): domain Bacteria; phylum Actinomycetota; class Coriobacteriia; order Coriobacteriales; family Eggerthellaceae; genus MGBC163016. The sequence continues at coordinate 5,276 of CAQLOA010000054.1, read as the reverse complement.
ACCACGCTTGGCGAAAGGATGCGCCTTCCCACATGGTTGTACGCCACCACAACGGTAGCGGAATCGGGCGAGACGGCCTCTTTTATGGTGGAAACGAACGACTTCGCGATGATGCCCACCCTGTATATCTTGATGCCGCCCGCGGTGGACCCGGCCCATCCGCCGACGGCCATGACGAGCGCCAGCGTCAGGAACGCCCCCGACGTGACCACCGTCAGCAGCTGATTGGTGGTAAGCACCGAAAAGCCCGTGGTGGTGAAGGCCGAGACCAGCACGAACACCCCGCGCCTGAGCAGCGTCGGCACGTCCGAAAACAGGGTGGACGCCGCAAGCGAGGCCGTGAACACCACGACCATGGCGACCATCCAGATGACGGTCGTGCGCGTCTCGATGTCGCGGAAGAACTCGCGCACGCGCCCGCGAAGCACCTCGGAGTAGATGACGAAGCTTATGGTTCCCAGCAGCATAAGAACCATGAGCACCACCTCTATGGGGAACGAGTGGTAGTAGAAGACCGACTGCTGCATGGGCGCGAACCCGCCCGTGACGAACCCGGATATGGCGACCCACAGCGACTGCAGAACCGCACGCACGGGCTCGATGCCGGAAGCCAGCATCATCACCGAGACGACCACGGTCCCGACGAGGACGAACCATGCCGTGACCTTCGCGATGAACGTGGTGGTGTGGATGACGTTGGGGACGACGTGCTCGCTTCGGCCCTCCGAGGTGTACAGCGTTGCGCCCGCGCGCTTGCCGAACACTCCGAGCGACAAGGCGACGACGATCAGACCCAGGCCTCCCAGAAGATGCATCATGAAGCGGAACATGTTGTCCGCATACGACAGATGGTCGAGGTCGACCAGCAGCGATGCGCCCGTGGTCGTGATGCCCGACACGCTGTCGAACAGCGCGTCCAGGTACGTCAGGTAATGTCCGGAGTTGTACAGGGGTATCGAGCAGAAGAAGCCCAGCACTATCCAGGCGAGCCCGACCACCGCAAGCGCCTGTTGGCGGTTCAGCTTGCCGGGCTGGATGCGGCAGAAGCGCAGCAGCGAGCCCACCACCAGTGCAATGCCTATGGAGTACAGGTACCGATAGGCCGGGTCCCATTCCTGGAAGACCAGCGCCGTGACGAACGGCACCACCATCAGCAGCGCCGAGAACAGCACCAGCATGCCAAGGTAGTGACCGATGACCCTAACGTCGTATAAGCTGAAACGCTGCCACATCTTGGGAACGACGGACCCGCGCTAGAGCGTGAGCCCCACGAAGAAGCGAACGATGGTCATGGCCACCCACAGGAAGACGACGAAGCATGTCACCGACAGCACGAGCAGCATCATCGAGCCGAAGCTCGTCTTCACGGAAGACGCTATTTCCTTGCCAGTTTTCTGCATGGCGACATTCTACACCGACAAACAAAAAACCCTGCCGGACGGCAGGGCTTTTTGCGGTTGTTAAGGTCACGCTTTAAGGAGTGCTTTGGTTGTCAGTTTGTTGCGACGCGCATGACAAGGTTGTTAGGTTGTTGCCTTGCGCGTCGCAAGCAGTGCTGGGAAACACTGTCTGGAATAATACGATGCTATCCTTAAATCCACCTGAAACAACGCAATGTCCGGCATTGTTTTTCAGGATGATTTAAGGTTTGTGCGCTTGCTCTGTCACGCCCAGGCAAGCTGTCGCTGCGAGGGCCCGCACACTGTACAATCATCAAAGCGGAAAAGGCGCGACACACCGCGTGGGCGCGCTTCACCCCTGAGGCCTCAAACGGAAGGCGACGAATGCAGATACTCATAGTCGAAGACGACGAAAGCCTGGCGGCGGCGCTGGAAAAGATCCTCGTCGACAACGGCTACGACGTCGACAAGGTGCACGACGGGCTTTCAGGCCTCGAATACGGCAAGGCCGGCAGCTACGACGTCATCATACTCGACGTCATGCTGCCCAAGATGGACGGCTTCGAAATCACGCGCGAGCTGCGCCGGGCGGGCATAAGCGCGCCCATACTTCTGCTGACCGCACGCGACGCCACCAACGACAAGATCACCGGCTACGACTCGGGCGCCGACGACTACATGACCAAGCCGTTCTCTCCCGCCGAACTGATGGCGCACCTCCGCGCGCTTACGAGGCGCCAAGGCGAGGTGCAGTTCGAGCAGCTTGACGCCGGCGACCTTTCGCTCAACCTGGAAAGCATGCAGCTGACCTGTGGCAAGAAGTCCATCCAGCTCAGCTCGAAGGAGTTCAGCATACTTCGCATACTCATGGGGAATCCTGGCGCAGTGTTCTCGAAGGACACCCTGATCGACAAGGCATGGGGCATCACCTCAAGCGCCGGCGACAACAACGTCGAGGCCTACATATCGTTCCTTCGAAAGAAGCTGAAGCATCTGGGGTCGAAGTGCTCCATCGAAACCATCAGGAAGGCCGGGTACCGCTTCGCCGAGGGCGGAGCGCCCAAGCCGTCCAAATAAGGCAGACCCTCCAAGCAAGGCAGGCCTCCCATGCCCAAGGTACCCGCACCCACCCATGACGCGATAATCGGGCCCAGCTCGAAGCTGCTGCGCAACTTGCGCATCAAGTTCATAACCATCAACATGGCCACCACCACGCTGCTCCTGGCCACCATCTTCGCCATCATCCTGTACGCCGACTACACTTCGCGCATCAACACGATCGAAAACGAGCTGGAGGGCGTGATCACCGAGGTGACCGCGCCGCAGATTCCGCAGCTTTCGGCCACGCAGCGGCTATCCACCGGAGGAAACGCGCCCGTGGCCACCTCGGGGAGCACGTCGGGGACATATTCGTCGAACCCGGGTTCGTCAGACGTCTCGGCGCCGACCATCGGCTCGTCGAAGAATGCCGAGAGCTCCGTCGTGCTGATGTCCGTCTACAGCGTCAGCGAGAACGGCATCTACACCACGGTCGGCAACTACACGAATGCCAAGATCCCCGAATCGGTCATCCTCGGGGCGAACGAGCAGGTGCTTGAAAGCAAGGACGCGAACGGCTTCCTTCCCGACTACAACCTCTATTACGCCAAGCGTGCGTCCACGACCGACCCCGGCGACGACATAATCGCCTACGCCGACGGAAGCAGCATGAACGTGTGGCGGAACCTGGCATGGACGCTGCTTTTCGCAGGGCTTGGGGCCATAGCCTTCATGTTCCTGGTGAACATATTCTTCTCGCGGTGGGCCATGATGCCGATTCGCATGTCGATCAAGCAGCAACAGCAGTTCACGGCCGACGCCTCGCACGAGCTGAAGACGCCGCTGACCGTCATCCTGGCGAACACCGCCATCCTGAAGTCGCAACCCGAGGCCCGCGTCGAAGACCAGATGCAGTGGGTGGAAAGCACGCACATGGAAGCCGAGCGCATGCAGCTGCTAGTCAACGACATGCTTGCCCTTCTGCGGCCCGACGGCCAGAAGCAGAACGTCGTGCGGGAACGCGTCGACTTCACCGACCTGGTCGAGGGAGAGGTGCTTCAATTCGAATCCGTGGCCTTCGAGCTTGGCGTGGAGATCGACGACGACATAGCCGAGGACGTCTACGTCGAGGGCGACGCCGAACGTCTTGGGCGCATGGTGGCGACGCTGATAGACAACGCCTGCAAGTACGCAGGGGAAGGCATGTCCGTTGACGTCACCCTTCGCAAGACGCTTCCGAACGGCGTACGTGAAAAGGCCGAGCTGAAGGTTCACAACGACGGGCCCGCCATCCCGGAGGAAGACCTGCCGCACGTTTTCGACCGGTTCTACCGCGCCGACAAGGCGCGCACCAGCTCGAAGGGCGGATACGGCCTGGGGCTGGCAATCGGGCAGGAAATCGCGCATGAACACGACGGCGTCATCGAGGTGGAAAGCTCCGACGCCGACGGAACCACCTTCACTGTCACGCTCCCGCTGGCCGACTAGCGTCGCCCGCGTCAGGGGGCGACGGAAGAAGTTCGCTTTCGACATGCCTTTACGCTGTGGCCTGTGGGGGGGCGCAGCTTTCCTGCGCCCCCCAGCCCGAAGCGCGCTATTCGGCGCTTTCCGAAGCAGGCTTCGTTTCGCCGCCCTGCTCTCCCGAACCCTTGACGGGTTTCACTTTCACGAACAGCATGATGATGCCGCCGATGACGGCCAGTATCCCCAGAGGTGCCGCACATGCCTGGAACGCTCCCGCAGCGTCCACTATGTATCCGACGACCAGAGGCCCAAGCGTCATGCCGATGTTCTGACCGAAGGTGACGATTGCGAGTATGATCGCAGCATAGGCCGCAGAAGGTATGGTGTCGGGACCAATCGTGTACAGAGACACCGGAACGAACGTGCAGACGAATCCGATGAAGATCAAAAGCGCGGCCTCGGACTCCACGGACGGCATGCTGAACGCCAGGAAGTAGCCGACGGCCAAGAGGATCATTGCCGCCGCTGCAATCCATTTGCGGTTCTGGACCTTGATCTTATCCAGCGCAACGCCTGCAATGAGCGCAGCAGGCAGGCCCACCAGCGACATCCAGCTCGCGGTCAGATTGGCGGTAGCCTGATCGGCGCCGACGTTTTCCACGAGGTACGTGGGGGCATAGGTGGATATGCCGTAGTAGCCTATGTTGAACGCAATGAACACGCAGGGGATGATCCAGATGGCAGGCGTGGTCAGGAGCCTCTTCATGCTGATCTTCTCCTTGGCCTCTCCAACCACCTTGTTGCCTTCGAAGTCCACCTCGTGAGACTTTCCCGGAATCAGGAACAAAGCCGCCAGAAGGGCCAACACGCTGAGGGCGTTGACGAACCACCAGACGCCCTGCCACCCGAAATCGGCGTTCAGGGGAACGGCCACGTTCATCATCAGAAAAACGGAAACCGTGTAGCTGGCAGTGTTGAGCGAATTAGGCAGGCCTCTCTTCTCGGGCGGGAAGAACGCCGCGATTACAGCGAACGCCGACACGTTGCACAGGCCCAGGGCCACGCCTTCCAGCGCGCGGCTGAAAAGCATGAGCCCAAAGCCCGTCGCAAACGTTCCCACCAGCGAGCCGACAAGCTGAAATGCAGCGGCAGCCACGGTTGCCCATTTCACGCCTATCTTGTCGATAATGGCCCCTGCAGGAAGCGCCAAGATAAGTCCGAGCAGGCTCATGATGGACATGAGCCATCCGGAATCGACCAGCGAAAGCCCAAGCGCCTCGTTGAGCTCGATCATGATCGGCGGAACCTTGTACTGTGCGTCGCTGTTCACGAAATAGATCAGCAGACCGCCGACAAGCGCAAGCCATGCCACTT
>CAQLOA010000053.1 GCA_948829205.1 uncultured Eggerthellaceae bacterium | reverse complement strand
GTCGTGGCCGGGGTTCACGACGCGGCCTGCGGTGTAGTCGAGCTCGGGCTGTCCGTCCAGGTTCACGTTCTCGAAGGTGCAGCCCAGGTCGGGACGGAAGTGCTCCTCGACGATTCGACGGGTGCACTCTCGTGCGTGGGCATCGTACTCTTCTGCGTTCGCGGGATCGACGCGCCTCATTACCGAGATGATGTTCAGGAATATCATGGAGTCGCCGAGCGAGCGGCCCGACCGCGTCTCGGCGATGGTCTTGGGTCCGAGGCCGGTCGGGTCCTGCATTCCGCCCCAGTTGAGCGAATATATGGACCTATAGGCCCTTCTGGCGCGCTCCAGATGTTCCTTTTGACCGGTCACGCCGTAGTACTCGGCGTTGCCGATGCAGTAGAAGCCTTCAGAGAAGTTGTACCTCCTCTGGCGCAGCGGGCGGCCATCGGCCGTGACGGTGAAGTATAGCCTGTCGCCAGCGCCGTGGTTGACGCAGTGGTCCTCGAGGAACGACAGGCAGCTGGATGCGGCCTCGAGCCATTCGGGGCGTTTCCCGTAGGCATGGCACAGGTAAGAGTAGGTCCATGCACACCTGCCTTGCATCCACACGCTCTTGTCGGTGGAGTAGACGTCACCCTTCCTATCGAGGCATGTGTACACGCCCCCGTTGACCGGGTCGATTCCGTGCTCCAGCCAGAATGCGGCCGACGTGGCCAGCTGGTCGCGGCACCAGTTGCGTATGGGGGCCAGCATGGATGTCTGTTCGCTGCCGTGCATGGGCTACTCCCAGCCTTCTCGGATCGGGGCGTCAGGGTCGATCATGTTCTGCCTGCGAAGGACATCGGCGATGGCCTCGACGTCGCCTTCGATCAGGGCCTGGACCGGTTCGCGCATCTGGTTGGTGTTGAAGACCCCCATCTGCCACAGCGCGGTCTTGAAGGACCCTACGCCTGCCCCGAAGCCCACCGTGGCCGTGATCTTGCGCGTCATCATCATGAGCCTCGCCAGATGGTCCTGGATGCGGGCGACCTTCTCCCAGTCGCCCTCCTGTGCGGCGTTCCATTGCTCGACGTAGCTGTACGGGTCGACGTTGGCAAGGCCTGGAACGGAGCCGTCGGCGCCACCAAGATATGCCCCGTCGACGACCACCTCGTGGCCGGTGAGCAGCTGCATGGGGTGCCCTGCGTCCTTGTTCTCCAGCAGAAGCCACCTGAACGCCACGTCGTCGCCGGAGGAGTCCTTGACGCCTTGGATGACCCCGTCTTCGCCGAGCGACATAAGCATGTTGCCGTCGAGCTTGGTGTGCACGCTGACAGGGAGGTCATAGGCGAAAAGGGGGAGGTCGGTGCACTTGCGGATCTGGCGGAAGTGGCGCTCGTTCTCGTAGGGGCCGCCCAGTGCGTAGAAGGGCGCAGTGGCCACCAGCGCGTCCACGTCGTATTTCGACACGCGCTTCACCTGGTCTATGACACGGTTCGTCTCGATGTCTATCACGCCCACGAGCACAGGGACCCTGTGGTCGACTATCGCGATGGCCTCGGTGAGGATCTGCTTCCTCTCGGCGTCGGTGACGAAGGCGACCTCGCCGCTGGACCCCAGGAAGAAAAGCCCGTGAACGCCGGCCTCGATCATCCTGTTGATGGTGAGTTCGAACGCGGGAAGGTCTAGCGATCGGTCTGCCTTGAGGGGGATGATCACGGGTGGGATCACGCCTCGGAACTTGCTTAGGTCCATGGGTCGGTCCTTTCCTTGAAACTGTCTTCCATGAAGCGTCGTGCCTAGACTATAGCGTTTCGCAAGTCGGGCCGACGTTGCGCCGGCCCGACAGCTTACATGCTGTTTACGCGACGGTTGCCATTATCCGAGGTCTGGATGGAGAAGAGATGGAGCAGCCCCCAGCAGAAGCTTGGTGTATTCGTCCTTGGGGTCGTTGAACACCTGCTCGGCGGTTCCCTCCTCGACGGCCTGGCCGGCGTTCATCACGATGATCCTGTCGGAGATGTAGCGAACCGTCTGTATGTCGTGGCTGATGAAGACCATGGCCAGGTTCAGTTCCTTCTTCAGGTCCATCAGCAGGTTGAGGATCTGCGCACGGACCGAAACGTCCAGCGCCGAGGTCGGCTCGTCCGCGATGATGGCGTCAGGCTTGAGCGACAGGGCGCGGGCGATGGCCACGCGCTGCTGCTGGCCGCCCGAGAGCTGGCCCGGGAGGGCGTCAAGCGCCGACTCGGGAAGTCCTACCATGTGGATGAGCTCGTGGATGCGCTTCTCGCGCTCTTCGGGAGTGCCGACCTTGTGCACGACCATCGGGTCCTTCAGCTGGTCGGCGACGGTCATGCGCGCGTTAAGGGCCGTTGCCGGGTCTTGGAAGACAACCGAGATGACGCGCCCTATCTCGCGCCTGTCGGCCGCCGTCCTGCGCGTGACGTCGCGGCCCTTGAAGAAGACCTTGCCGGAGGTGGGGGACTGCAGCCCGCACATAACGTTCGCGGTGGTCGATTTGCCGCATCCGGATTCGCCGACAATCCCGATGGTCTCGCCAGGCCATAGGCGCAGCGTGAGGCCACGCACCGCCTGCACGAGGTTGGGATGCAGAAGCGAGCCCGTGCGCGTCTTGAAGGTCACCTTGATGTCGTCGAGGAAGATGATCGGCGTCTCGCCTTCGTGTTGCGTGTTTGGATTCGTCATGATAGCTTGTCCGTCCACTCGATGGGGCCGCCTGGCGCATACGGCTGGATACCGAGCTTGCCAAGCTCGTCGTCAGGCAGTTCTGCGTAGTAATGGTCGGTTCCCTGCACCTGCTTGAGCATCGGGCGCACGTCCGACACCGAGTCCGGATGGCTGGAGCGCGGCCTGAAGCGGTCGCCCTTCGGGAAGTCCTTCGGGGAAGGAACGGAGCCGGGCACCTGGTGCAGACGGTCGCCGCCGGCCTCGATCGAAAGCACCGAGCCGAGAAGGCCGCGCGTGTACTCGTGGACGGGGGCCGTGAGGATGTCCACGACGGGCCCTTGCTCGACCACCTGCCCGGCGTACATTACCGTGATGTAGTTCGCGACCTCGGCGACGAGGGCGAGGTCGTGGCTGACGAACACCATCGCGAATCCCAGTTCCTCCTGCAGGCGGTTCAGCAAGTCGACGACCTGCTTCTGCACGGTGACGTCGAGGGCCGTGGTGGGCTCGTCTGCGATGATGACCTTCGGGTCGCGCGTGAGCGCCATTGCGATGAGCACGCGCTGGCGCTGGCCGCCGGAAAGCTCGTGGGGGTACGAGTCGAGGGTGCGTTTGGGGTCGAGGCCTACGAGTTCGAGCAGCTCTTCGGCGCTGCGCGTTCCGCCGCGCTTGGTCAGCTGCTTCATCTGCGACTTGATGAGCATCGACGGGTTGAGCGAGGACAGCGCGTCCTGGTAGATCATCGCTATCTCGCGCCCGCGAAGCTGGTTCATCTGGCGGTCGTTGAGCTCGAGCAGGTTCTGCCCGTTGTAGAGCACCTCGCCCGAGATCTGGGCCTTCTTGTCAAGCAGGCCCATGATGGCCAACGACGTGATGGACTTGCCGCAGCCCGACTCGCCCACGAGACCCATGGTCTGGTGCGGGCGCACCGAGAAGCTTACGTGGTCCACGACGTTAACATCGCCGTGGCGCGGGAACTTGATGCAGAGGTCCTTGACCTCGAGGATGGGCGGCTCGTCCGCCTCGGCGCCGAAGCGGTCCGTCCTTTTCGCCTCCATCTCGCGGAGGGCGGCCAGCCGCTTCTCGAGCATTTCGGCCTGGGCTGCATAGGCAAGCTTGGGGTCGGACACGAGGCGGTCTGCCTCGCGGTCGGATTCCAGCTTGTCGTCGCCGGCCGCCACGGGCGCCTTGGCAGGTGCCGCCATGGCGTCGGTGATGCCCTCGGAGAAGATGTTGAGGCACAGAACGGTGATCATGATGGCGAGGCCCGGGAACAGCGCCTGCCACCAACGCCCGGCCAGCACGCCGTCGCGCGCGTCGGCCAGGATGTTGCCCCATGTGGGGGTGGGCTCGGGGATGCCTGCCGAGATGAACGACAGGGAGGCCTCGAACACGATGGCGTCGGCCACCAGCACGATGGTGAACACCAGCACCGGGGCGATGCAGTTGCGTATGACGTGCTTCACCAGGATCCAGTGCGCCCTGGCGCCTGAGACGATGACCGCACGGACGTAGTCCTGGTTGTATTCGCTCATCACGTTGGCGCGCACTATTCGCGCAATCTGCGGGATGTAGAGGAAGCCGATCGCGAAGATCAGCGAAGGCAGCGAGTTGCCGAAAACGATGACGAACGTAGCCGCAAGCGCGATGCCCGGGAACGACATGATGATGTCGAGGATGCGCATTATGAGGTTGGAGATCCAGCTGCGCACGACCGCTGCGACGGCGCCGATGATCGAGCCGAGTATGAGCGCGAAGGCGGTCGCTCCCAGTCCGATGACCAGCGAGTACCTTCCGCCGTACATCATGCGGGAGAGCACGTCGCGGCCCTTGTCGTCGGTGCCGAACAGATGCTCGGCACTAGGGGCCTGGCGGGCCGTGAATATCTCGAATGGGTTGCAGGGCGCCAAAAAGTTGGCAAACACGGCAACAAGCACGATGAGGATGAGGACGACGATCGAAATGCGCGCCCCGATGGTCATGTTCCTCCAGCGGCGGAAGCGCACCTTGCCTTCCAGCTTCCTCGTGGTCTTCTCGCGAAGGACCGGGTCGGTCATGCCGTGCGGCGGCTCGGGCACGGGGCCGGACGCGCCCGCGCCCTGGGCGAGCATCTCATCGCGGGCCGGGTCGTCCACGTGCGTCGTCATTATAGGGTCTCTGTCTGTCATGGCTACACGCTCCTGATTCTCGGGTCGATGAGGATGTAGAGCATGTCGACGATGATGTTGATGACGATGAACGCCACGGCAACCGTGAGAACCACCCCTTGGACGAGGTACAAGTAGTTGGACTGGATGCCCGAGACGATCGCCATGCCCATTCCGGGCAGGTTGAATATGACCTCGATGATCACCGCGCCGCCGATCAGGTAGCCGATGCGCAACCCAAGCACGGTGACCGGCGTGATGAGCGCGTTGCGCAGCACGTTGCGCGCCACGACTACGCTCTTGGGTATGCCTGCGCCGAGTGCGGTGCGGACGTAGTCCTTGTCGAGCTCCTCGACCATGGAGGTGCGCACCACGCGGGTGAGCTGGCCTGCCACCGGCACGCCTAGCGATATGGCCGGAAGCAGCATGCGCAGGAACCACCCGCTTGGGTCGACGAAGAAGTCGGGGAGCTTGCCCGAGGCCGGCAGCACGCCTTGGAACGCAAGGATCAGGAGCACGGCGAGCCAGAAGGACGGTGTGGCGATGCAGGCGATGGAGAACACGCGTATGACCTGGTCAGGCCAGCGGTCGCGGTACAGAGCGGAGACTACGCCGAGCACAAGCGCGACTATCACGCCGAAGACCAGTCCCATGAACGTCAGCTGCAACGTGACGGGCAGCGCCTGCATTACGCGCTCCGTCACGGATGCGCCGTTCGCCCCGTAGGTCCCCAGGTCTCCTTGAAAAAGACCTAGGAGGAAGTTGCCGTATTGCACGATAATCGGGTCGTTCAATCCGTTCATTTGCCGATAGACGGCTGCCTGTTCTTCGGTGGCGTTTTCCCCTAGAACCGAGTATGCAGGGTCGATGGGGGAGAGCGACATGATGAAGAAGACGAGGATTGTGACGCCAAGAACCATGACCGGCAACCATATTATGCGGTTGATGATCAGCCTGATCAGGTTGTTCACGATGCCTCCTATCCTTGTGGTCTGAATCCTCTTCCGTTGATGAAAGTGTACATTATATAAAGGGGGTTGCTGTGCGCGATTACCAAATGGTTGAGGCAAAAAGAAAAGAGGCCTCCTTTCGGAGGCCTCTTTGCGTGAAGCAGCGTTTTGCTGAGCCTTACTCCATGGGGGTTACGTCGAGGAAAACCAAGCCAGTCGTGGAAATAGGAGCAAACCCTTCGAGCTTTTCGGAAACGAAGGCGGTGCCAACCTCGCGGTGGAACAGCGGGTAGATCGGAACATTGTCGGCAATGATGTCGAAGCACTGGTTCCAGATGGCCTGCTGGTCGGCAGCGGCGGCCTCGCGGCCCTGCTGGAGCAGCGTTTGCAGCTGCGTCCACTCGGGGGTTCCCTTCCAGCAGCTGCGTCCCTGGGTCCAGACGTTGTCGCCGTACCACCAGGTCATCAGCAGGTCGGGGTCGTTGCCGAAGCAGGACGGGTCGCCGGGAGTGAGCATCACGTCGTAGGGCAGGGTTTCCTCTGATGGAGCAAGGGCGGCCCAGTTGATCTTGGTCTCGTTGATTGTCACATCGATTCCAGCGGCAGCCAGGTCTTCCTTGATCTGTGGCGCAAGGGCGTTGACCCAGTTGTTGTTCACCATGAGTTCGCACTTGAGGCCGGTTTGGCCGGCTTCGGCGAGCAGCGCCTTGGCCTTCTCGGTGTCGTAGGTGTAGACGGTGGACGCCTCATGGTAGTTGGCGTAGGCCTCGGGCAGGAAGCTGGTGGCGGCGACTGCGTGGCCGTCCATCTGGTTGTCGATGAGCTTCTGCACGTCGATGGCATAGAAGAACGCCTGACGGACGCGGACGTCGTCGAAGGGGGCCTTCTTCGTGTTGAACATGAGGAACGGCAGCGCGAATCCGGGGACGTATTCGACGTCTGCACCGGAGTTGGCGATCTGATCGGCATTGGCGTCAGGGACGCTCTCGATTGCCTGAACGGAACCATCGGTGATGGCCGTGGTTCGAGAGGTGGAGTCGAGAAGGACGTTCCAGTCCATGGACTCGCAAGTCGCAGGCATTTTGCCGTTGTAGTTCTCGTTGGGCTTGAAGGTGATGGTGCCGCCGTCGTTGCCGTTGATGGTGTCATACATCCAGGGGCCGGTTCCGATGGGGTTTTTGCTGAGGGCGACGTCGATCTTCTCAGGCTTCACGTCATCGGGATTGGACGCCGAGTCCTTCGCCGCCTTGAAGGCTGCAAGATAGTCTTCGATGGCTTTCGCCTGGGCGATCTTGACTACCGATAGGCGGTTCTTCAAAAGGGACTCAAAGGGGTACTTCAGAGCGAACGTGACGGTGGCGTCGTCCTTTGCGACCACGGTGTCGATGAAGGAGAGGAACGCACCGTAGGTCCCATCGGCCATGTTGGCCTCGAAGGAGGCGACAACGTCGGCGGAGGTGACGTCGGTGCCGTCGGAGAACTTGGCGCCTTCGCGGAGGGAGACCTCGTAGGTGACGTCGTCCACCTTGACGGGCTCGCCGGAGGCCAGGGCCGTGTAGGTGGTGTAGTCATGCAGGTCGAGGTCGTAGAGGCCTTCGAACACATGCCATGTGGCTGCGAGCATCAGCGCGGAACTGTTGCCGATGGGGTTGCAGTTGCTCGACTCGTAGGCTGGGGCAGCCAATATCGCGCTCGCAGGAGTCGGCTCGGTGCTGGAGCTGGCTGCAGAAGAGGAGGAGCTGCCTCCCGAGCTGCATCCGCTGAGCGCGAGGGCCGCTGCTGCGCCCGTTGCTGCGGTGGTTGCGAGGAATCCGCGGCGGGTTACTTTCGGCTGTTTCATTTTTCCCTCCATAACAGGGTCTTCGGGGCGCCAGCCCCAATTTATGCACGCCCCAGTATAGGGAGTGCATCCATGTCTATGTATTATGAATGAAAAAGCCTCACAAATAAAGCTTTCAGGGCATCTCGCGCGGCATTCCGCGCGAGATGCCGCAGCAGCCCCGCGAGGCGGAGTTATCCCACTTACCGAGCTTGTTCGAGCCGTTCGCGCCCCACGCTTCGCGGCCGTGCGGGAGAACTGTAATCTTATTGTTATCATCGCTTCGCAACCAATGCTGCGACAGGCGTCGACTATTCGCGGCCGGCTCGGGAAGCGCCCCGCGCTTCGAAATCGCAAGAGGGAGGTTTCATGCCCAGAGAACTCAAGTCCATGGACGGCAACAACGCCGCAGCCTACGTGAGCTACGCGTTCACCGAGGTCGCCGGCATCTACCCGATCACCCCGTCGAGCCCGATGGCCGACTACGTCGACCAGTGGTCCGCCCAGGGGAAGAAGAACATCTTCGGAACAACGGTCAAGGTGTGCGAGATGCAGTCCGAGGCCGGAGCCGCTGGCGCCGTGCACGGCTCTTTGGACGTGGGCGCGCTCACCACCACCTACACGGCCTCGCAGGGCCTGCTGCTGATGATCCCCAACATGTACAAGATAGCAGCCGAGCAGCTTCCGAGCGTCTTCCACGTGTCGGCGCGCACCGTGTCCTCCCACGCGTTGAACATCTTCGGAGACCACTCCGACGTCATGGCCTGCCGCCAGACCGGCTTCGCGATGCTTGCCGAAGGCAACGTCCAGGAAGTCATGGACCTCTCGGCCGTCGCGCACCTCGCCGCCATCGAGGGTCGCATGCCCTTCATCAACTTCTTCGACGGCTTCCGCACCTCCCACGAGGTGCAGAAGATCGAGGTGTGGGACTACGACGACCTCGCCGACATGTGCGACATGGAGGCGGTGCGCGCCTTCCGCTCGCACGCCCTCAACCCCGAGCATCCCGCCATGCGCGGAAGCCACGAGAACGGCGACATATTCTTCCAGCACCGCGAGGCGTGCAACTCCCACTACGACGCGCTGCCTGCAGTGGTCGAGTCGTACATGCAGAAGGTGAACGACAAGCTGGGCACCGATTACAGGCTGTTCAACTACTACGGCGCGCCCGACGCCGACCGCGTGGTCGTGGCCATGGGGTCGTTCTGCGACGTCTGCGAGGAGGTCGTCGACTAC
>CAQLOA010000052.1 GCA_948829205.1 uncultured Eggerthellaceae bacterium | reverse complement strand
GGGCACGGCGCTGCGGTTCCTTCCGCAGTTCGCCGAGGAGTTCCGCCAGATACGGGTGGCCCAGCTAGCCAGGGGGGCGAAGCTTTCCACCAGTCCCATGCGGGCCGGGCTGTCGTCGGTCACCAGCCTTGTGGTGCCGCTGTTCGCCAGCGTGTTCCGCCATGCCGACACGCTGTCCGACGCTATGGAGGCGCGCTGCTACCACGGGGCGAAGGGGCGCACGCGCCTGCACCCGCTTGCGTTCGGGAGACGCGACGCGGTGGCCGCGGCAGTGCTCGTGGCCGTGTTCGTCGCGGTGTTGCTGCTGAACGTTGCGCTTGGCTGACGTTGTGGCCATGGCGGGACATGGGGGCGTTCAAGCGGGTAGAATCTCGTTTCGAAGCGATTGACGATGCGCCAACGGGCGACGAGCGCGACGAAAGGATTCCCGTAATGCCGGACCCCCAAGCCTTCGATAGCCACTGCGACGAGCCGCGCACGATAGAGGTGCGCGGAGCCCGGGTGCACAACCTGAAGAACGTCGACGTGGACGTTCCCCTGCATTGCCTTGTGGGGATCGCGGGAGTGTCGGGGTCGGGGAAGAGCTCGCTGGCCTTGGGCGTGCTGTATGCGGAAGGTTCGCGCCGCTACCTGGAGGCGCTTTCCACGTACACGCGCAGACGCATAGGCCAGGCCACGCGGGCGCAGGTGGACGAGGTGCTGCACGTGCCTGCGGCTATCGCGCTGCGGCAGCGGCCCGGCATCCCCGACGTGCATTCCACGTTCGGAACGTCCACCGAGCTGCTTAACTACCTGCGGCTGATGTTCTCGCGCCTGTCCAGCTACGAGTGCCCCAACGGGCATCGCGTTCCTCCCAGCTTGAACGTGGCCGCCGAAAGGCCGCTTGTGTGCCCGACGTGCGGGGCGAAGTTCCACGGGCTGAGCGCCGAGGACCTGGCTTTCAACAGCGGCGGCGCATGCCCCACTTGCAGCGGGACCGGGGTGGTGCGCAACGTGGACGAATCCACGCTGATCGCCGATCCGAACCTGACGCTGGAAGATGGTGCGGTGGCTCCGTGGCGGCAACTGATGTGGTCGCTCATGCCGCAGGTGGCCCGCGAGATGGGAGTGCGCACCGACGTTCCCTACAAGGACCTAACGGACCGCGAGAAGGAAATAGTGCTGCACGGCCCGATGGAGAAGAAGCATATCCTTTACGTTCCCAAGAACAAGGACCATGCCGCCGAGCTGGACTTCACCTATTACAGCGCGGAAAATACCGTGAAGAACGCACTTTCGAAGGTGAAGGACGACAAGGGGCTGGCGCGCGTGGCGAAGTTCCTGAAGTCGGACGTGTGCCCCGACTGCCACGGCACGCGCCTTTCTGCGAAGGCGCGCATGCCGCGCATAGGCGACATGAACCTGGCACAGGCCACAGCGCTGACGCTGGACGCGTTGCGCGACTGGCTTCCCAAGGTGAAGGCGACCCTTCCGGAAGAGATATGGCCGATGGCCGAGTCGATAATCTCCGAGATCGACGAGCCCATACAGCGTCTGGAGCAGCTGGGGCTGGGGTACCTGGCGCTGGACCGTGCGAGTTCGACGCTTTCGAACGGCGAGCGCCAGCGCGTGCAACTTGCCCGCGTGGTGCGCACGCGCACGACTGGCGTGCTTTACGTGCTGGACGAGCCTTCGATCGGGCTGCACCCCTCGAACGTGGAAGGGCTGCTGGGGGTGATGGACGACCTGATGGCGGACGGCAACTCGGTGGTGTTCGTCGACCACGACGTGCAGGTTCTGCGGCATGCCGACTGGGTGATAGAGATCGGCCCCGGGTCGGGCGCCGACGGAGGCCGGGTGATAGCGCAGGGTACAGTGGCGCAAGTGGAAGACGACCCCGCCTCGCGTATCGGGTCGTTCCTTTCAGGGGCGCAGGTGGTGCGCAGGAAGGGGAAGAGTGCGGATTCGGCTGGCGGCGCGGGCGGCGCGGATGTTTCCGCCGCTGGTGGCGAGGACCTGTTTTCGGGCGGACGCATTCATCTGGAAACCGGCGCGATCCACACCGTTCGTCCGCTGAGCGTCGACGTCCCCGTGGGGAAGTTGACCGTGGTGACGGGCGTGTCGGGTTCCGGAAAGACCACGCTGGTGCTGGAGAGCCTGATTCCTGCGATCCAGGCGCACATCGCCGGCTGCGGGCTGCCTTCGCACGTGAAGGCGGTGGACCCTGCGGGCATAAAGCGCGTCAATCTGGTGGACGCGACCCCCATCGGCGTGAACGTGCGATCGACCGTGGCCACCTATTCGGGCGTGATGGACGACCTGCGGAAGCTGTTCGCCAAGTCGCCGGACGCGAAGGAGCGTGGGCTGAAGGCCGGCGACTTCTCGTACAACACCGGGTCGCTGCGGTGCGCGACATGCGACGGCACCGGCCAGATATCCCTGGACGTGCAGTTCCTTCCCGACGTGGACGTCCCTTGTCCGTCGTGCCATGGGTCGCGCTACGGCGACGAGGCGTATGAGGTGCGCGCGTGCACGGAAACGGTTGCGGGCGCCGACGGCGGGAAGGGCGGTGCCGACGGAGAGGGCGTTTCCGCCGACGGGGAGGGCGACGGCTGTGGCGGAGGCCTTTCGCTTCCCGATATGCTTGGGATGACGGCGGACGAGCTGCTTTCCGCGGATTGCGGCCTTGGGAAGGCGACGTCGAAGCTGCAGACGCTGCACGACCTGGGGCTTGGCTACCTGACGTTGGGCGAGTCGACGCCGGCGCTTTCGGGCGGCGAGGCACAGCGGCTGAAGCTGGCCAGCGAGATGCATCGCGACCAGAAGGGGTCGCTGTTCGTGTTCGACGAGCCCACCATAGGCCTGCATCCGCTTGACGTGGAGACGCTGGTCGAGGTGTTGGACGGGCTGATCGACCGTGGGGCAACAGTGCTGGTGATCGAGCACGACCTGGACGTGATCGCCAATTCCGACTACGTGATCGACTTGGGGCCCGATGGCGGCGAGGCGGGCGGCCGTCTTGTGGCGGAAGGCACGCCGGCGCAGGTCGCCGCGAATCCGGAAAGCGTCACCGGACGCTATCTGCGCTAAGGGATGTTTCGTGAGCTCGCGAGCCGAAGAGAGTTTCGCTCGACGCGTCGTCGCCTCGAACTAACTCGGCTTCGCCGAGTGGATTTCTCGGCTCCTTTGGCTTACCTCGCTCCACCCTCCTTCGGCCCGCAGGCTCGGGTGGCTCAGTCACGCACTAGTTCGCGACGATGGCTTCGATCCAGGCGAGCACGTCGTCGAACACGAGAGCGGCGTCTTTCTCGTTGAGTATCTCGTGGCGCATGCCGTCGTAGATGATGACGTCGACGTCTTGGGCCCCGGCCTTGCGCATGAGGTCGGCTGCGGCTTTCACGCCCTTGCCGTTGTCTCCCACAGGGTCTTTCGCACCGGCGATGAACAGCAGCGGAAGGCCGTTCGGGATCTTCTTCGCAAGCTCGAGCGACGCGGCCAGGAGCGTCAGCCTGGTGAGCGACGCGTAGCCGCCCAAGGTGAACTGGAAGCCGTTCAGGTCGTCTTGCATGTAGGCGTCCACGTTGCTGCGGTTCGCCGAGATCCAATCGAAGTTGGTGCGGGGGTTCTCGACCGCGTTGGAGAACGCGCCGTCGGCCATCGAGTGGATCAGGGGGCTCTTCGCCTTCTCGCCGCGCACCTTCGACCCGATTTGGGCCAGCGCGTTGCCTGCGAGCGAGGCGATGTGCGGCTTGTTCCCAGTTCCGCACAGGATGGCTCCCGAAAGCCCTTCGCCATGACGGGCGAGGTACACCCTTAGCACGAAGCTTCCCATGGAGTGGCCGAATATGAAATAGGGGAGGTCGGGGAAGGCGGACGAAGCGATGTAGCGCAGCGTGTCGACGTCTTCCACCAGCACGTCGGCGCCGGTCTTCGTGGGCATGTGCCCCAGCTGGTCGTTGCTGGAAACGCTGTGCCCATGGCCGATGTGGTCGTGTCCGACCACGATGAACCCGTTTTCCGCCAGGAAGTCGGCGAACGGGGCATATCGCTCGATGTGCTCGGCCATGCCATGGATGAGTTGCACGACGCCGCGCGCGTTTCCTTCAGGCTTCCACATCATGGCGTGTATGTTGCTTTCGCCGTCCCACGAAGGGAACTCGAACTCCATCGGCTTGATGCTGTCTGTCATGTCGTCTCCTTCGTCGAAAGGGGAGCGGTGTCGAATTCGTGCTGACAATTATATGGGCGCACGCCCGTGGTTGCGAGGCCTTGGGGCGATAATGTTGCGCCGATGTCATGTGCGACTGTAGCGTGGGCGGGAACGTTTTACTGCTAATACAAGCGTGGTGAAACAGGATCGTTCAGCAGGTCGTGAAGACGTTTCGGGACAATTCCGTCTAGATATGTGCATAGTGTTTCTAGATCGAAGGGTTGGCCGTCTTTGAACCATCGCGCCATGGAGGCGACCTCCGATTCCGCAAGTGCATAGATTTGAAATCCTAATTCTCGATCAAGCTTTTCGTTCTTGTATTCCGTGATCGTTTCCTTCAGGGTTTCTATGCGCCGTCTCTTCGAATAAGAAAACAGCGATTGATAGCCTTTTGATTCGAATGCACTTTTGTATAGCCCTTCTTTTCGAAGAACTTCGTATGTGTTCCTGTAGTTCGCCTGAAACCATGTCAGGGTCCGTCCGGTCTCGAACAGGTTGTGCTCGGCAACGTAGTCGTAATGCCATTGCACTATGTCGAACTTGTCGTCGAAGTGATAGTAGAAGGTGGACCTGGAGATACCGGCCTCTTCGCAGATGGCTTTTACGGAAATGTCCTCTAAGGAAGAGTCGGAGACTAGCTTCGAAGTGGCATCGACTATCATCATGCACATGTCTTTGTCCAAGGCAGTGCGATGACTCGCTCTTGGTTTCATGGCATCACCTTCCTCTTTTCATTATAGAAGTTACATTGGTCGTCTAACGAAGGGACCGTCCTTACATTTGGACTCGAATGTAAGGACGGTCCTTGCTTTCTGCAAGCACTGAATATTCCATGCAGGTGATTCTTGTCGGATTCTTTTGTTGCTGTAAGCATGCCTAGAGAGGAGATGCAAATGGAGGAACGCTATACGTTGGTCGAGCACGACAAGCCTTATCAGTATCGAGAGGATGGCTTGACGGTAACGCGTGGGAGCGCGTGGAACGGTCCTGGATGTCATTTGGGGTGCGGTGTGCTTCTGTATACCGACGATGATGGCAGGCTTGTAAAAGTGGAGGGCGACCCCGAAAACCCCTTCAACAACGGTCGGCTTTGCGTTCGCTGCCTTGATACGATCGAGGCCGTATACAACGAAGATAGGCTGCTCTACCCCATGAAGAGAGCGCGCGAAGATCGAGGCAAGGATGCTTGGGAGCGCATCAGCTGGGACGAGGCGCTAGACGCGATTGCGGAGAACTTCAACCGCATCAAGGAAGAGCATGGCGCGGAGGCGGTTATTTTCCAACAAGGAACCGGGCGCGACATAGCCCCGTGGATCACGCGCCTTTGTTGGTCGTTTGGAAGCCCGAACTATTGCTTCGGGATGTCAGGCATGTCGTGTTTTCTTCCCCGGGTGGCAGGATGCGCTGCAACGACGGGTGCGATGTGGGTTGCTGACTACTCGCAGCAGTTCGCCGATCGCTATGACAATCCCGAATGGGAGTGTCCGGAAGTGGTGGTCATATGGGGAAACAACCCGGTGGTTGCGAACTCCGACGGCGCATACGGGCACTGGGTGATTGACGTAATGAAGCGCGGGGCCAAGCTGGTTGTCGTCGACCCGCGTCGTACATGGCTTGCGAATCACTCGGATGCATATCTCCAGATACGCCCAGGCACTGATGCTGCCCTCGCCATGGGAATCCTTAACGTCATAATTCAGGAAGAACTGTACGACAAGGAATTCGTCGATGCTTGGTGCTACGGTTTCGACGAGCTCGCCGAAAGGGTTTCTGGGTTTACTCCCGAAAAGACTGAGGAAATCACATGGGTGCCTAAAGACAAGATCGTGAAGGCCGCCCGCATGATAGCAAATGCAAAAGCCGCGGCGATGCAGTGGGGTGTCGCAATCGACATGACGAAGGAGGCCATCCCTGCTGGGCAGGCGATTTCTGCGATATTCGAGATAACCGGGAACATCGACAACCCTGGCGGCATGATAGCGCCTCCCTCCATCCTTCCCTATAGCGGCGGGTGGGGTCAAGAGCTTATTAGCGACGAGCAGAAGGCGAAGAGAATCGGCCTGGACAAGTACGCGCTGCTGAACTTCGGCTTCCAGATGGCGTCGACGGATGAATTGGTACGTACGATAGAGACCGAACAGCCGTATCCGATCAAGGCCGCATGGATTCAAACGACGAACCCCATTGCAAATACGGCCCCCGATCCCGAACGAACCCTTGAGGCGTACAGGAAGCTTGACTTCATCGCATGCGTCGATTTGTTTATGACCCCGACAGCGATGGCGTTGGCAGACATACTATTGCCAGCCGCCACATATCCAGAGAGGGATGGCATTCGTTGTGGGGACAACGTGCAGCGCGGCGAGGCGATAAACAAGGTCATCTCCCTCGGAGAATGCAAGTCTGACCAGGAAATCAACTTACTTCTGGGAAAACGCCTGAATCCTGAGGCGTGGCCGTGGAGTTCGGTAGAAGAGATGTATGGCGAGGTGCTGAAAGACACGGGACTAACTTTTGCCGAGCTACGCGAGAAAGCCCCGGCGTATCTTCCTTTCACCTATGACAAGTACAGGAAGGGGATTCTCCGCTCCGATGGCAAGCCTGGGTTCAACACGACGACAGGAAGAATAGAACTCTGGTCTACCTTCTACAGCGGGGCCGGTTTGGACCCCCTTCCGTATTTCGAAGAGCCAACTCCGGGTCCTGGGAGCACTCCTGAACTTCTTGACGAGTATCCCTTGGTCGTTACGACCGGTGCGCGCACATGGTCCATGTTCCATTCCGAACATCGACAGGTTCCAAGGATGAGGGCGATGCATCCCGACCCCATCATCCAGATGAATCCGAAGACGGCCAAGGAGTATGGCATCGAAGAAGGGGACTGGGTTTGGCTGGAGAACCAGCGAGGTAGATGCAAGAGGAAAGTCGAACTTACGCCCATTGTCGATCCGAGGGTTTGTTCGACCGATGCTGCATGGTGGTTTCCAGAGAGGCCAGGCGCCGAAGAGGATGGGCTGTACGGCATGTGGGACGTGAACATCGGGAAGCTAATCGGTTACGAACCTGGCAAGGCAGGCTTCGGATCCAACTACAAGACGCTGCTGTGCAAAGTGTACAAAGTCAAAGAAGGAGAGTAGAAGATGTCGAAGTATGCGCTTTTGATCGATACGAACTGGTGTACCGGATGCCATAGCTGTGAAATTGCTTGCCAGGTAGAACATGGTTATCCGGCTGATCAGTTTGGCATCAAACTCAACCATGTCGGACCGTGGGAGATTTCCGAGGATGTGTGGCAGGATGAATGGGTTCCTGTTCCGACAAAGCAGTGCGACACGTGCGCTTCGCGCCGCGCCAAAGGCAAGCTTCCGTCATGCGTGCAGCATTGTCAGGCTGCCTGCATCGAATTTGGAGAAGCGGACCAGCTTCTTGAGAAGGCTGACGCGCGAGGGGTTTCGTTGTTCGTTATCTAACCTTGATCGGATCGTCTGCATTGGCGGCGCGGCCTAGGCGTTCGTCTGGCGCCAAGGCGTCGCCGATGCATCGGAAAGGAGTTCGAGATGCAGCCTTTGAAAGCTGTTTTCATGGCGTTTCTAGTAGGCGGAGTCTTTTCGATTATTGGTCAGGCGATAACCATGCTCTGGCTTCCGGTGATAGGTCCCGACAGCCCATGGCTGGGATTCGCCATCCTTGTGTCGATGGGAGTCATCGGAGTGATCATGTTCGTTACGAGCTTGCACCAGAAGCTTGAGCCTAAGGCGGGCTTTGGATTGATTCTTCCATTCAATGGCTTTTGTGCGGCAATCTCCGGGGCATTTTGCGATGCCAGCAAGGAAACGGGTTCCCCGAAAGAGGGAGTCAAGGCGGCGCTTGGCCTTGTCGGATACGTCCTAGGTTGGGGTTGTTTGTGCATTTTCGTGGTTGCGGTTATCGCATTCGTCGTCGGGGGGTTGATGTAGCATGATGTTTTTACAGGCTTTTCTCGTTGGTGGCCTGCTTTGTGCGGTTTTCCAAGTCGCCTTGATGTATACGGATCTCGGGGTTCCGAAACTTTTGATTATCGGGCTTGCCGTTGGGGGCATATGCACCGCCTTTGGGCTTTGCGACATTGTCGCCGCTTTCGGAGGGGCGGGATTCTCGGTGATGGTAGTCGGCGCTGCCCAGGCCATATTCAATTCCATTATTGCCCTGTTTGGCGGTGTGTGGATTCCCATCTGCGTTGTGATTTCCATTTTTGCCGTGCTTACGCTGTTTGGCTTGTTTGCTGGATTCGCGTATCGGGCCATTCATAAAAACGACGTTGTGGCCTCTTCTGAGGCGTAAGGACATGTGCGGATACGCTTGTATTCGGTGTGGTCAGTGCGGTAAGAGATTCGAAAACGTCCCGCACTTGGGCACTTGTCCCAAGTGCGGGACATCCAATGCCGACGATGCTGTTGTGTGCTCGAGCTGCAAAAGCCCCCTGCCTATGAAGCCTGGCATTGGAACGCAAGGGTCAGCAAGCGAAGAGTCGGAGTGATCTGAGGCTGAGGAGCCATGAGCCTTTTAGCAGGGTTCCTCCAGGTCGGAGAAGTCGTGGGGCTCGTCGGCTTTCTTCATCACCTTGTCGACAAGTTCCTCGTAGCCGCGCAGCGCCGCGAAGGGCTTGAACTGCTTGGCGCGGTCGGCATGAGGC
>CAQLOA010000051.1 GCA_948829205.1 uncultured Eggerthellaceae bacterium | reverse complement strand
GCGATGCCACGGCCGACGCGAAGAAAAGAGCCGGCACGCTGGCGGCCTCCACCCCTATGGCAAGGACGCCGGCCACGCAGATGACAGCCTGCAGCACCGCCAGAATCGCGAACAGCAGGAAGCGCCCGATGTAGCGCTGCGTTAGCGTGAGGTCGTCTATCCCTTCGCCGTCGACCTCCTGGCGCATGATGACCAAAAGCATGAACGCGCCTATCCAGAACGTGAGGTTCATGAACAGCGGGGCCATGGCCGAACCGTAGGCGTTCAGGCTGTACATCTGCTCGGTTTCGACCTCGGTGGGCGACCCCATGAACGAGGCTATTCGCTCGGCATCGAGGCCGTTGGGGCCCAGCAACTTGCCGAACGTGTCGGCCTCCGAAAGCGAAACCAGGTCGGTCCTTATCCCGTCCATCCCTGCGTAGGCGCCGTCAAGCAGGCCTTCGGTCTGCGACAGGGCGCCTATGGCCGCGTCCAGCACGCCGTCCAGCTCGTCGAGTGCAACTCCCAGCTCGCCGACCATGGCCTGCTGGCCCGATATGGCCCCCGCAAGCTGGCCGGATGCCGAATTCAGGGCGAACAGGGCGTTCCCGGCGGCCGGAAGCAGGGCGTCGTCTAGAACCTTCGACACGCTTTCCGCCTGCTGCTTCAGCTTCTCGTAATCCTCGGGAGGGATGACGTTCTCGAGGGCGGCGAGCGCCTGCAATATCGCCGCATGCGCCTCCATCGCCGCGTTCGAGAAGTCCGACATCTTGTCTGCGGCCGTCTTCGCTGCATCCTGCAGGCGGGGAAGCTCGGCCGCCAGGCCGTCCAGCTGGGAACGCGCCTGCGACAGCGTCCCCTGCGCCGAGGAGACGCCCGACTTCGCCGACGTCGCGCCCTGCCTGACGCCTTCCATCGATGCCTTGGCGTCGGATATCTTCGCCATGGCCTCGTCAGCCTTGCCTAGCGCGGCGGACGTCCCGACGTGCACCTTCTCCTTCGCATCGCCCACGGCAGCGTCGATGGATTCGACGACCACGTCGCTCACGGTGGACACGAAGCTGGCGTTTATGGTCTCGTCGAGGGTGGTCGCGCCCGTGTCGGTGATCTTGGGCGCCACCGGCCCGGCCTTCTCGTTCACGTAGTATTCGATGTCGGGCTGGTCCGACTCGCCGGCCACGAGCCCGAGCAGGCTCTGCGAGAAGTCCTCGGGGATGACGAACACCGCGTAGCTTGCACCGGACTTCAGGTCGGCCATCGCGGAGTCGAAGTCTTGGAACCTCCAGCCCAGCTGGTCGTTCTCCTTCAGCTGGTCCACGATCATGTCGCCCACGTCGATGTCGCCCGTGAATTCGGACGTCGCACCCGAGTCCTGGTTGACCACCCCCACCTGCAGGTTGCCGGTGTCTTCGTAGGGGTTCCAGAAGCCCAGCACGTTGTACCACGTGTACACCGACGGAAGCACCAGCAGCGCCAGCACCACCACGAGGGCGGCCGGGGTCTTCAGCAGGCGCAGGATGTCGCGGCGCAGCACGCGCATGACGTTCCTCATGCCGCACCACCCCTGAGCAACGCGGAATACTCCACACATACGGCCTCGGCGACCCGCAGGCCATCCACGGCCGCGCTGGTTATGCCGCCGGCGTAGCCCGCCCCTTCGCCTGCGGGGTACACGCCTGGCATTGATATCGATTGCATGCATGCCCCATCGCGGACCATCCGCACCGGCGACGAGCTGCGCGCCTCAACCCCGGTGAGCACGGCCTCGGGGTCGTCGAATCCCTTGAGTTTGCGCCCGAGCGCAGGCAACGCCTCGCGAATGGAATCGGCCACGAAACCGGGAAGGCACTTGCCCAGGTCGGCCCATGTGACGCCTCGCGGGTACGACGGCGAGACCTTCGCGCTGGCCGAACCCGACTTCCCTGCCAGGAAGTCACCGACCGTCTGCGCAGGAGCGCGGTAGTCGTCGCCCGACGCGCCGCGGCCCAGCTCGAAGGCTGCCGCCTCCATCCGCTGCTGCAAGCGCACGCCTTCGAAGACGTCGTCGCCCGGAAGGTCGTCGGGGTCCACGCCGGCCAAAAGGGCGCTGTTGGCGTTGGTTCCGCTGCGGGCGCTGTCGCTCATGCCGTTCACGCACACGCCCCCATGCTCGCTGGCGGCGGCGACCACGGTGCCTCCGGGGCACATGCAGAACGTGTACACCCCGCGGCCGTCGGGGTTGTGGACCGCAAGCTTGTAGTCGGCGGGTCCCAAGGCCGGATGCCCCGCCGCACGGCCGTACTGGGCCGCGTCCATGTCGGACTGCAGATGCTCGATGCGCACGCCCACGGCGAAAGGCTTGCGTTCCATATGCAACCCGGCGTCGCGAAGCGCCTGGAAGGTGTCGCGGGCCGAATGCCCTATCGCAAGGACCAGGGCATGCGTGCGCAGCTGGAAGGGCTCGCCGGTGCGAACGTCCTCGAAGCAGGCCGTTATGCAGGGAAGTCCAGGTGCACCGGGCATCGAGACGTCGACGCCTTCAGGCGCGTCGGCGCGGTCGGCGCCTTCAAGCACGTCGACGCAATCGGCGCCTTCGCCGGATGGCCCCTCCACGGACACGAGCCGCGTGTCGAACATGAATCGGCCGCCTTCGCGTTCTATCCTCTTGCGAATGTTGCGCACCACGCCAGGAAGCAGGTCGGTGCCTATGTGGGGCTTGGCGTCCACCAACAGGTCCGCCGGAGCACCCGCCTCGACGAACGCTTCGAGCACGTGGGCGATGTGCGGGCTCTTCGTGCCCGTGTTCAGCTTGCCGTCCGAGAACGTGCCTGCTCCGCCCTCGCCGAACTGCACGTTCGAATCAGGGTCCAGCGCGCCGCCGGCGAAGAACGCATCCACGTCGGCCATGCGCTGATCGACGGGCTTCCCGCGCTCGACCACCAGCGGGGCAAGCCCGGCCATGGCAAGGTACAGGGCGCAGAACAGGCCCGCAGGGCCCGCGCCTATGACTATGGGGCTCGCGAACCCCTCGGCGTCGCGCGCCCGGGACAAGTCGGCCACGTCGAGCGGAGGCGTGGGAAGATGCTCCCTGACCGTCACGCCCTTCGCTGGCGACAGCGCGTCCGCGGACGGCACGTCGGCCACCACCGACGCCACGAAACGAACGTTGGACTTCTTGCGGGCATCGACGCTGCGACGCGCAAGCCTGAATTCCCCGGGATCCGGTTCGGCGCCTTCGCTGGCCGCCCGAAGCGGGAAACCACAGGCGCGCGAGACCTCGGCCTCCAGCATCGGAACGTTCTCGGGCAGCATGGCGTCGAGCGACACCGGTATGTTCGCGAGTTCGACCTTCATCGCGCTACGACACGCAGCTTCGCCCCGCCATGATTCCGCTCGCGAAGGCCCAGTGCAGGTTGTATCCGCCGCAAGGGCCGTCGACGTCAAGCGCCTCGCCCACCACGTGCAGCCCCGGCACGTCGCGGGATTCCAACGTGGCAGGGTCGAAGCCTTCCACGCAGGCCCCGCCGCGCTGCACCTGGGCGTGTTCGACGTCGCCGGGGCCCTTCACCTGGGTGCGGTAGTCCTTGAGCGCGTCCAGCATCCTCGCTGCAAGAACGTCCGTGACCGGCGCGTCCTCGTCGATTCCGCAGCGTTTCAGCAGGGCGTCAGCAACCCTGGGAAGCACCATGCCGCGAAGGAATGCAACGCAGTCGACGCCGCCCGGATAGGCGGCCTTCAGTCTCTGCAAGCGGTCCGCCGCGAATGCCTGCGCGCCGCCTGCGTCCACGAAAGGCAGGAAGTCCACCGAGAGGTCGTCGCCCGGGTGCGCCAGGCGCGACAGGTTGAACGTGCATATGCCCGAAAGCCCGTACTTGCGGAACATGACCTCGCCGGACTCGCGAGCGATGGCCTCGCCGTCGCGCAGCAGGGACAGCGTCGCCTTCGCGCGAATGTTGTCGAGTTCGCGCACGTGCTCGACGTCGGTCGCAAGCGAGCAGAGCACCGGGGCCTTCGGACGGAAGGCGACCTCCGGCGGAAGCAGCGACTCGGCGACCGACCCGCCGCAGGCGACTATGACGCGCTCGGCGCGATGCAGCACACCGTCGTGCGTGCGCAGGGTGAAATGGCCGCCGGGCTCGTGCGGCACGTCTATGCCGTCGATGCGGGAGTCTGGGTGCATGTTGACGTTCGGTCCAAGCGAGCTGCGCAACACGTCTAGCACGACCGAGGCCTTGTTGGCCAGGGGGTACAGCCTGCCCTCGCCTTCCTCGCGGTAGAGCATGCCGCGCCGGGCGAAGAACGCCGCGACTCCGTTGGGATGGCTTCCTTTGGGGAACGCGCCTTCAAACGCGTCGAGGGCTGCGGAGACGAACCCGGGGTTTCGGTACTGCGCGCAGTCTATGCGCGAGTTGGTGAAGTTGCAGCGACCGTTGCCGGTGGCGAGGATTGGGCGCCCCACCCGGTCGGAGCATTCGAACACGTCGATGGATGCGCCGCTCTTGCCTTCGCACGTCTTCGATGCAGCCACGGCGGCCGCAAGGCCCGAGGCGCCTGCCCCTATGATCGCTATCCTTTCCATGGGCAACATGGTAACGCAAAAGGAAGACCGCATTCGGCCTGCCCCGTCAACGTGACCGTGTCAGGGGACATTCTCTTTTGACACGCCCCGCGGGCGCAGATGGGCTGCGCCTCTACTTCGTGTCGAACTGCGGGATGGGCGAATCGTCCACCTCGTCCAGGTTGCCGTCATAGACGTAGTGCTTCGTCTCGCGGGCAACGAGGGTGCTGAGCAGCAGCACGCATATGATGTTCGGCACCGCCATGAGGGCGTTGGTTATGTCGGACACCGTCCAGGCGATGCCACCGATTCCGACCGCGCCCAGGAAGGCGATAAGGATATAGAGAACCTGGTAGGGAACGACTGCTCGCTTGCCAAACAGGTAGGTTATGCAGCGGTTGCCGTAGTAGGACCATCCAAGCGTGGTGGTGAAGGCGAACAGCATCATCCCGAGCACCAGGATGATCGGGCCTATCACCGGTATCTCGCCGAAGGCGGCAGAAGTGAGCTCGGCCCCCTTCGTGATCGTCTCGGCGGATATGCCCGACACGATGTCGCCGTTGGCCAGCATGGTGGACACCAGCACCAGGCCTGTCAGCAGGCATATGACCACCGTGTCCCAGAACGTGCCGGTCATGGACACCAGCGCCTGACGCGCCGGGTTGCGGGTGGACGCGGCGGCGGCCACGATGGGAGCCGAGCCCAGTCCCGACTCGTTGGAGAACAGGCCGCGGGCGCATCCGAACTGCAAGGCCACCATGAGAGTTGACCCAAGCGCGCCTCCGAACACCGCCTGCGGGTTGAACGCCCCCACTATGATGGCCTCGAACGCGGGAAGGATCCACTGCCAGTTGATGCATAGGATCGCGATGCTTCCCAACGTGTAGCAGACGGTCATGAACGGGACCAGCTTCTCGCACACCCGCGATATGACCTTCACGCCGCCGAACACCACCAGCGAAAGCAGCACGGCGATGGCGATTCCAACCACCCACGCAGGGCACCCTTCGATGTTCGTGGTGATTACCTCGCTCATGGCCTCGGACTGCACGGCCGCGCCTATGCCGAACGACGCGATGGCCGCGAACAGGGCGAACAGCACAGCCCCCAGCTTCGCCCACCAGGGCGTGCTCCCATCCTTGCGTTTGAAGCCGCGCTCCCAGGCGTACATTGCGCCGCCCAGCATGTTGCCGTTGTGGTCCTTCACGCGGTACTTCACCGAAACGAACGTCTCGGCGTACTTCGTGGCGATGCCGAAGATGCCCGTCATCCACATCCAGAACACCGCCCCCGGGCCGCCGGCCAGGATTGCGGTGCCCACGCCCACGATGTTTCCCGTGCCGATGGTCGCCGAAAGCGCGGTGCACAACGCGCCGAACTGGCTGATGTCGCCAGGGGCGTTCGGGTCCTTGCTTACCGACAGCTTTATGGCCGTCGGGAGCTTCCTCTGTATGAACCCGGTGCGGAACGTCAGGAAGACGTGGGCGCCGAGAAGTATGACGAGCATCGGCACGCCCCAGACGAGCGCGTCGATCTGGTTGATGACATCAACTACCGTTTCCATTGGTTTCCCCTCCGTAAGCCGCGTCGCCGCAGCCCGTTGCATATGGTGCCGAAGCCTCGCTACAGCACGCTAAAGTATATATTCAGCGAGCTGCGGCGAATGTTAATATTGTCGAAACTCACGCGAACGGCGCTCGCCGCATGCAGCCTCGGCACATCGGGAAGGAATGCGCGCCGCCCAAAGGACTAGATGCGGAGGTGCCGCAACGCGCAGAACGCAAGCATGCAGCACGCATCGCCGAAGGAAGGAACCCTGGGAGCATCCATGGACGGAACGACCCTGCATACGGCGCCCGTGCTCGAGTTCGACGACGTGTCGTTCTCCTACGACGGTGCCGCAGGCGTGCTTGACGGGGTCTCGTTCTCGGTCCGGCCCGGGCAGATGGTCGCGCTGGTGGGGAACAACGGGTCGGGGAAGTCGACGGTGGCGAAGCTTGCAGAGGCCTTCCTGCTTCCCTCTTCCGGAAGCGTGTCGGTTCTTGGCCGGTCGACCGAGGAGGTGGCCAGCTCCGAAGGCGCGGACGGCGTGCTTTCGCTGCGCAGCCGAATGGGGCTGGTGATGCAGAACCCGGACGACCAGATGGTCGCGTCTATAGTCGTTGACGAGGTGGCCTTCGGGCCCTCGAATCTCGGCATTCCAAAGGAAGAGGTCGTCGCCCGCGTGCAGCACGCCCTCGACTCGGTGGGGATGGCGCACTGCATGGGATGCGACGTGAACACGCTTTCCGGAGGCCAGCGCCAACGCGTCGCAATGGCCGACGCCCTTGCGATGAGCCCCGCGCTCCTGATACTCGACGAGCCTACGTCGATGCTTGACGAGGCAGGACGGCGCGACGTGCGGGCCGTCGCATGCGCCCTTAGGGACGCAGGGATGGCCGTGCTCTGGATAACCCATTTCCCCGAAGAGGCGGAGCTGGCGGACCTGGTGCTGAGGATGGAGGACGGCAAGGTGTCCGAGGTCACGCCATGGACGGGGTTCGAAAGCCATGCGGTTGCCGAGGCCGGCGGCACCTATGAGACGCCTTGCACCGCGGCCGTCGCGACCCAGCCGTCGCGAAGGGCCCATGACGCCCGACGCAGGAAAGTCATCGAGTTCAAGGACGTCTCGTTCGCCTACTCTGAAAAAAACGAGCTGGGCGTCGACGTATTCGCGCAACCCAAGGACGCGTGCCCGGTCTTCGAGCACGTCGACCTCGAAGTGTTCGAAGGCGAGACGCTGGCCATAGTCGGTCCGAACGGCTGCGGCAAGAGCACGCTGCTCCAGCACATGAACGGGCTTCTGTCCCCCACCCTTGGCGAGGTTCTCGTCGATGACGTGCCCACGGCGACGAAGGCCGGAGCCAACGAAGCCAGAAGGAAGGTAGGGCTTTGCCTTCAATACCCCGAGCGGAGCCTCTTCTGCCAGACCGTGCGCGACGAGGTGGCCTTCGGACCCAGGAACATCGGCGTGGAAGGCGAGCGTCTGCACGCGCGGGTTCGCGACACCATGGAGGCCCTGGGACTGCCCTACGACGAATACGCCGAGCGCACGCCGTTCGAGCTGTCGGGCGGTGAGCAGCGGAAGGTGGCCTTGGCAGGTGTGGTGGCGCTCGGTCCGAAGGTGCTTGCGCTCGACGAGCCCTGTTCGAGCCTGGACGGCCCAAGCCACGCGATGGTGATGGAAACCCTCGCATCCATGAAGGCATCCGGCCAGACCATAGTGATGGTCACCCACGACATGCGCGACGTCGAGGCCCTGGCCGACCGCATCTGGCGCCTCTAGGGATTCAAGCAGCGTTGCTGTCACCCGCAAGGGTTTCGCTCGACGCGTCGTCGCCTCGAACTAACTTCGCCCCTGCGGGGCGGAGTGGATTTCTCGGCTCCTTTGGCTTACCTCGCATCCACCCTTGCGGGTGACAGCGCCTCTATTCGAACCTGTAAAGATCGCGAGTAGCCTGCTTGAATTCCTCGTAGGCGGCCTGGGCGATGGCTTCGTCCTCCACCAGCTCGAACTCCGAGGGTTGTCCGTCCTCGTCGACGTCCAACACCTCCAGCAGCACGACCTCGCCGGAAGAAAGCGCGGCGTTGTCCTCGTCCACGGGGAAGAAGAAGCCGTACGACCTTCCGTCGACCAGGACCAGGCCAAGGAACTCCAGCTGAAGCTCGTCGCCGTTCTCGTCCTGGACGCTTATGGTGACGCCCTCCTCGGTGGGCGGGCAGAAGTTGGGCGCGCTGCCTTCCCTTATCTGGTCGTTCATGACTATTTGTTCTTCTTCACAGGGCGCTTCACCGTGCGCGCAGGCTTGCCGGACTTGCTGTGCGACTTGGCCTTGCCGGAGTTGCCGGCCTTGGCCGCCTGCCCGGAAGCAGCCGAGGCCACGGCCTCTTCCTTGCCGCCCAAGGACTCGCTTGCCAGCGCGTCGCCGTCGGAAGGATAGGCGTTTTCCTGCCCAAGCTCGGGGTGTGCGCCCTTCGCCTTGGAATCCGAGGCCTTCCCGGCCTCTCGCGCGGCCTTCCTGGCAGCCCTCTCCTGCTCCTTCCGAGCGGCCTCGATGCGAGCTACGGGCACCTGCTCGATGTCGCCCGAGTCGGCGGACTCGAAGGCGAACAGGCCGATCTGAGAACCGTACTTCTTGACCAGCTTCGCATAGCGCTTCTCGCGCGACTTCCAGATGCTGAACAGCGGAACCGCAACGGCGATCGACGAATACGAGCCGGCAATCAGGCCTATGGCCATCGCGAACGCGAAGTCCTTCAGCGTCTCGCCGCCGAACAGCAGCAGGGCGAAGACGGGGATGAACGACGTGAGCGGGGTGTTGATGGTTCGGATGAAC
>CAQLOA010000050.1:8466-9151 GCA_948829205.1 uncultured Eggerthellaceae bacterium | reverse complement strand
CCGGCATCATGCGCTCGCTGGCCATCGGGGACCCTGCCACGGGCACGCTGGTGAACATGCTGTCCATGGCCGCGTCGCTGCTGGCGTCGGTGGGGCTGCTCGTGGCGTGGCAGCGCAAGAACCTCAGGCTCAACACGATTGACATGTACCACATAGCCTTCCCTCTCGTGGTCACAGCCATCCTTCTCCTGCCGCTGCTTCCCAGCTCGTACGAGCGCTGGCTTGCCGCCATCCTTTACGCGGTCTACTCGGTGGCAACGATGCTCATGATGGTCCAGTGCGCCCAGGCCTCACGCGACCGCGGCATCAATCCCGTGTTCATCTACGGGTTCTTCGGCGGCATCGTGTACACGCTTCACGACGCCGGCTTCCTTATGGGGGCGTGGGTGGAAAGCCTCGACGTCATGGGGATAGACGCGATGGCCATGGTGGCGCTGGCCACCGGCTACGTTCTGGCGGTGATGTACTTCATAGGAAACGGCGGCTTCAGAAGGAACCTGGGAACCGACCGGGTGGCCACGATCGAGCTGGTGGCCCTGCGTCCGACGGTGGAGGAGATGCACGCCGTGGCCCCGGAGCCGTCGCGTGCGCCATCCGGATGGTCCAAGGAGGGTGCGCCTGGCCCAGGCGGGGCGACGGATGCCGACGGCGACGTGAAGGTGGTCGATCCGACATCAAGGCGCGT
>CAQLOA010000050.1:4618-8456 GCA_948829205.1 uncultured Eggerthellaceae bacterium | reverse complement strand
AGGCCGAAGTGGTAGAGCTGGTTGCGCGCGGCAACACCGTGGTGCGCATCGCCGAGATCCTCGTCGTGTCCGAGAGCACCATACGCACGCACACGCGCAGGATCTACGCGAAGCTGGACGTTCACAAGAAGCAGGAGCTGCTGGACCTCCTCGAACAGATGTAGTGCAGCGCGCTACCGCACTCCCACGAACGTCATGATGGTGCCGCGCTTGCCGTGCGAGGCGCGGTGCGAGAAGAACAGGTCGGGGTTGCAGCAGGTGCACAGGTTCGGCTTCTCGATGCTTTCGCGCGGAACGCCGGCGTCCATCAGCACCTGCGCGTTCGCCTCCCACAGGTCGAACTGGTACTTCCCGTCGCCGTTGCCGTGCGCGGCGAAGATGGCCTTGCATGCGCGCTCGTCGAACGCTTCGCGCGCAGCGTCGACCACGTCAGGACCCACTTCGAAGCAGTCCCTGCAGATGGATGGCGCGATGGAACACACGGCGTCGCCCGGGTCGGTTCCATACCTCTCGGTCATTACGCCGAGCAGCTTCGCAGCGATCTTCCCGACCGTTCCCCGCCAGCCTGCATGCACGATTCCCGCCGCCTTGTTCGCCGGGTCGGCGACCGTGACTATGCAGCAGTCGGCCGAATAGCAGGCCAGCGTGGCGCCCGCGACGTTCGTCGTCAGGCCGTCTATGTCGCCGTTGAGCGCCGCCCGCTGCCCTGGCGGCATCGCCATCATGGCAGCGTCGACCACGGCGATGTCGGTCTTGTGCACCTGGCGCGAGTCGACCACCGATTCTGGGTCTATTCCGACCGCTGCGAAGAACGCCGTGCGGTTGCGTGCAACGTTCTCGGCCGTGTCGAACTCGTTCAGGCAGAAGTTCATGGAAGCCGTGTGGCCACAGCTTACGCCCCCGAGGCGCGTGGAGGTTCCGTTGACCAGCCACGGCAGCCGGTCAAGCGCGGGGGAGGACACCCAGACGACGCCGTCTTTGCAGTGGGCCGGCGCGGGGGCGGCCTCGGGGTCGAAGTGCTTGGGTGCGAACTGCGCCAGCTGTGCGGGAGTGGATTCAGTCATTCTCTGATGCTAGCACAAGCGGACGGCGCCGACGCTGGTGCCTCTTCCGCAGGCGCATGGCCAGGTTGGACGAAGGGAGCCATTCGCTCACGACCACCGCCAGGAAGATGAGGCCGAAGCCGCAGAGCATCGGAAGGGTCAGCGTCTCGTTCAGCAGCATCACCGAGAAGAGCACGCCGAACACCGACTCGAAGCTGAGGAGCAGCGACCCCGACGCGGCGGGGACCTTCGCAAGGCCGATGTTCTGCAGAAGCAGCGCCGCGCATGTGGCGCCTAGCACCAGGTAGACGAGGCTTGCGACCATCGAAGGGTCGGCGAACGCCTGCGCCGCGGGAGGCTGCTCGACGAACGCGGCGACCACGAGCGCCATCGCGCCGCCGAATATGAACTGCAGCGCCGTGATGGCGGGCATGTTCCTTCCCGGCGCCATCTTCGACGTGGCAGCTAGCTGGATCGCGAACAGAAGGGACGAAAGCAGCGTGACGGCATCGCCCCATCCCATGGTCAGGTCGGATTGGCCGGCAAGCGACACCAGCCCCACGCCGGCGACGCACAAAAGCGCCGCGCACATGTTGAAGGCGGTGGGCCTTTTCCTGGTGAGGCCCCATGCGATGAACGGGACCATCACGCAGTAAAGCCCGGCCAGAAACGAGCTCTTCGCGGCGGTGGTGTCGGTAAGCCCCAGCGAGTTGGCCATGTAGCCCGCGATCATGGGGACGGACAGGATCAGGCTGGCCTTCAGGTGGTCTGTGAGCCTGCCTTCGCGGGCCAGCCTTGCGAGCTGCGGCGCGAATACGACGCACAGCACGAGACCTGCCGAGAAGAAGCGGCCTCCGACGAGCCAGAAGGGCGGGATCTCGGCGACGATGCCCTTTATGCACACGGTCCCAAGCCCCCAGATGGCTGCGGCGAGTAGCAGCAGGAGGGAGTACTTCAGGGTGCCTGTCTTTCGGGAAGAGCGATTCATCGGCGGCTATTATACAGACCGCACACGCGGGGCGTAACCCCTCGTGCGTGGCTCATATTATCAGCACAACAAGTTGGTGTCGACGTACTCGATCAGCGCGCGCCGTTCGTTCTCTACGGCCTCGTCCACCACGGCGTCCAAGGCCGCTTGAAGCACCCTGCCGACTTCCGGGCCCTTCGTCACGCCAAGCGCCATCACGTCGTTCCCGTCGATTGCCAGGTGCCGTATGGCGAAGGCGTCGCCCTTGGCGAGCATGTCGTCCAACGTGGCCTCTATCTCATCGATGCATGCCGTCTGGTCGCGGTATTCCGGAGCGTGGGCGAGGATGTCGGCGCGCTTCAGGGCCAGCAGGCTGCGGAACAACTCAGGGTCGCCGCCGACCTTTCCAAGCGCGCGCTTCACGCTCTTCGGGGTGGGTGCCACCTTGTCGCTGTGGTTGGCCACCATGGCGCAGAGGCCGTCCTTGAAGGCCGGGCCCATGAGCATCCGGTCCATCATGCCTCGCGCCAGCTTCGCGCTGACGGCCGCATGCCCGTAGAAGTGCACCACCCCGTCGCCGTCGAAGAACATGCAGGCGGGCTTGCCCATGTCATGGCATAGCGCGGCCCACCTGACCAGGCGCGTGGGCGCCGCCTGCTGCACTGCCCAGGCGGTGTGTTCCAACACGTCGAAGCAGTGGTACTTGGTCGGTTGCGCGCAGTCCTTCATGGCGACCAGCTCGGGTATCGCGAACGAGAGCACGTCGACGGTGCACATGAGCGCGTCGTGGACGTGGCCGCCCAGCAGCAGGAGGTCGAGCTCGTGGGTGACGCGTTCCGTCGATATGTTCTCGAGAAGGCTCTTGCGCGAAAGCATGGCGTCATAGGTTTCGTCGTCTATGCGGAACCCCAGCTGGCTGGCGAAGCGGCATGCGCGCAGTATGCGCAGCGCGTCCTCGCGGAAGCGTTGCTGCGGGTCGCCAACCACGCGGATGATTCCCTGGGCGATGTCCTTCCGGCCGCCGTACGGGTCCACGAGCCCGCGTTCGGGATGCCAGGCCATCGCGTTCATCGTGAAGTCGCGCCTGGCCAGGTCTTCCTCGATGGACGACACGAACTCGACGCTGTCGGGATGCCTGGAGTCGGAGGACGTCGCGCTGTCGGCGCGGTACGTCGTCACCTCGAAGGCCTGCGGGGCTTTCTGGGGCTTTGCGTCGTTCGCGCATTCCGCGCCCGTTGTGGCTTCAGCGCCCTTCGCGCCTTCGACGTTCGCGCATCCTTCGCCTTCTACGCCCCCTGCGACGATGGTGACCGTTCCGTGCTTCGTGCCGGTCTCGTGCGTGCGCATGCCGTGGGCCTCGCATGCCGCGGCGGTGTCCTTCCAGCGTGCGGACGTCGCGATGTCCACGTCGCTCACAGGGCGCCCCATGATGGAGTCGCGCACGCACCCTCCCACGAAGTAGGCCTCGTATCCGGCCTCTTCAAGCGCATGCAGCACGTCGAAGGCCTCTTGGGGGAAGCGGAATATGTCGCTGGGAGGGTTCAAAGGGCCGTTGCCTTTCCGGGTGCGCCTGGATGGCACGGGTGGATTGCTGCGCTGTGCCGACCCGCGTCCTGGTCGTTCCTGCACGATGATAACAAAGCACCCCGCCGTTTGGCAGGGTGCCGATGGTTGCTGGTTGGCGCCGCGCTTCCGCGCGTTGCGAATCTTGTGCCCGTCGCCCGGACGCGGAAACCGCGTGCTCTAAACGAAGCGGACGCCCAGGCGCAGCTCCATGTGCTTGCCGAGGCGTTCGGATATCTGCGACAGGGTCTGGATGGGGATGGAC
>CAQLOA010000050.1:0-4608 GCA_948829205.1 uncultured Eggerthellaceae bacterium | reverse complement strand
GGCGATGACGTTCTTGCGCACGCCGCACTCCTTGGCGAACTCGGACTGGGTCATGCCGGTTTCCTCGCGCAGCTGCTTGACCGCGTTGGCGATGTCGAAGTCGAGCACCGGAGGGCCCGCCATCTCAACCTGCTGGCCGCCATAGGGCTGGATTGCGGTGTCTTCCTGCCCGTCGGGGACGTAGGCGATAAGGTCGCCCGGCTGGCAGCGCAGGGTCTCGCACAGCGAGTTCAGCGTGTTGAAGCGGATGGCCTTGATCTTGCCGGTCTTGTAACCGGACAGGTTGACGGTGGACATCCCGATGCGCCCCGCGAGTTCCTGGAGCGACATCTTGCGCTTTGCCAGCGCCTGGTCGATAAGGAGCTTGATTGCCATGGTTCTCCCCTAGATTCTATATTGGTTTGCGGTTGTTACAGGGTTTGCGGTGGTGCTGTCGGATGAAGCTTGAAGTCGTAGTCGGCCCTTGTTCTTAAAGCGTCTCGTCAGACTCTTGCTGCAATAATACCCCATACTTGAACACGTATGATAGCGCGAAAAACATCGCAGACATCAAAAGAGGGAAGAGATTCAGAGTAGTTCCTGAATTTGATGCGAAGTCACGGATGAAGTTGCCGACTTGGATGGAATCATTTCCCGCCATAAGAATAAATTGCGAGTCGACGGAAGCTAGCAATGCTTCGAACACTGCATACATCAGTAAAACAACCGCAAGAAAAAGCAATCTATTTGCGTTCCTGAAAGTGAAGGGTGTTCTATTCTCTGAAATATCACTAAGCATTTTCCCGAAAACAAACGGAATGAAGCATGCGTTGAGCGAATAAAGAATAAAAAGAAACGGAACAGCGAGCGCAAGGGGAAGTATTTCACCATAGAAGCTCGTTTGAGACAAGGAAAAACACATCAGAACAAGAACAGCAATGCACCATAAGGTTAAAACAGCAAAAGCGAGCTTGCATAACAATGAAAGAATCTTACAAGTTGCTGCTACGCGCGAAAGAGACTTTTCTCTACTGTTGGATTGAAGCGCCAAAAGTTTCCTTCGTTAAGTGTGGTATGTGCCAATCGCGTTAAACAGAATTGGCTGCAGCTGGAAAGATAGCATAAGCTGTAGTTTGTATTAGCTTGCAAGACCAGTCCAGCTGCACTGCCCTTAGATTCCGATTGCAAAGCAAGCGCCATTTATACCAATAGGCACGCAAATGGACAGCGGATCAGCACTGTAGAAAAGCATATCTTTCACCTCCAATCCTGTAGTAAATAGGGTTAACTTGTTATCGCAATGCTAGCTTTGATGGATTATCTTAGCGAGAGACTATATTAGGCATTTGCCGAACGGGGGAATCGGGCCCATGAAGTTCAACGACGAAGTGGTCATGCAGGACATTGGCGGAATACCGCTGGTGGGGAATCTAGCGAACGGTTACGTTATCGGGCTGACCGGCGAAGGCGCCGAGGCGTGCCGGCGCATGATGCACGAGGACGTTCCTGCGGACGAGATATCCGCCATCGACGCGAACCTGCTGCAGCATCTGACGCAGGGAGGGTTCTTCGCGCAGGCGGAATCCCCTGCGCCGGGCCCGGTGCTTTCGGCCTACCTGCATGTCACGCAGCGGTGCAACCTCGCATGCCGCGGATGCTACTCGCTGGACGAGCACCGCAACGTTCTGGATGACGCGCCGCTTTCCGACGTCTGCCACGCCATCGACCAGCTTGCTGCGGCGGGGCTGCAGCGCCTGGTGGTCTCGGGCGGCGAGCCGTTCCTGCGCGATGACCTTCCCGATATCGTCAGGCATGCCAAGCAGGACTGCGGCATCCCGCGCGTGGACGTGCTTTCCAACGGCACGTGCATAACGCCGGAGGCGCTTCGGGCCATGGCGCCGTACGTGGGCAGCGTGTCGGTTTCGTTCGACGGATGCTCGGCAGATTCCGTCCCGTACATACGGCGCGAGCAGCGCTTCGACGAGCTGGTGGACGCGGTACGCATGGTGCAGGACGCTGGCATCGCGGCGCACATTATCCCCACCGCGCACGCGAAGAACATCCACGAGCTGCCGAAGTACGTGGCGCTTGCGCGTGATTTGGGCGCGACCATGAACTTCAGCCTGCTGACCTGCGAGCCGGGCGACCCCGACCTGGGCGGGTTGCTCCCCGACGACGAAGTGCTGCGCGAGCTGGGGCGAAGCATGCTCACGATGGGAGACGGCGCGCCCGTGCTTGCGGTGGATTCTCCCATCGGGATGAACCTGACGGTGAAGCGCGACTGCGGCGCAGGCGCGAGGACGGTCAGCATAGACGCAGACGGCACCGTGTACCCGTGCCACATGATGCACAGGCCCCGGCTTGCGATGGGAAACGTGTTCGCGGGGAGCCTGAAGGATGCGCTTGCGGGCGAAGTCGGGACCATGATGCGCTCGCTTCGGGTGGAGGACTGCGAAGGATGCAGCGACTGCCGCTACGAGTACGTCTGCGGGGGAGGGTGCCGCGCGCGGTCGCTCTACGCCACCGGAAGCCTGCGCCAGCCCGACTCGTACTGCGCCATGATCTGCGAGTTCTACGACGCCTTGGGCGCGAGCATGGCGGCCAGCCTTGGCGGCCGGAAGTAAGGGGGTTGCCGTTCGCCGCGGCGGAGCGCTCGGCTGGTTCGCCGACTTCTGCTATATATAAATGTAGGGCCGCTACATACCTGCTGTGAGAGCGCTTGGCGAGTGGCTAATGAATAAAAGCGCGGCATGAAGCGTAGGAATCACTTCGAATTCGAAGCATGATATATGTAGCATAAGCCGACTATATTGCTACTTTTATACTGTAGTGAAATAGTATGCACACTGGTTACATTTTCCGAAAGATCAATTTCGGAGGTAGCCATGTTCGTGATCGACACCTTTGCCGACAACATGCGCGAGTTGCGCATGCGTGCGGGGCTTTCCCAGGAGATGCTCGCCGAGAAAAGCGGGCTGCATCGCACCTATATCGGCAGCATTGAGCAGAAGCGCGCGAACATCAGCCTGAAGAACGTCGAGAAGATATCGGACGCGCTCGGGGTGGACCCGGCGGTCATGTTCATAGACGGCATCGTTGCCAGGAACGATTCGGTCGACATGTTCGACGCCGTGCGCGACGAGCTGGAGGACGAGACCCCTCTGCTTGCGGTCGGCGACTACGCGGTGTGCACGTGGCAGGATGACGGCGAGGTCCGCCTGAAGCCCATCGGCGTCTACAGCGAGGACCTGACGCTGAGGATCCTGTGCATTCTTGTGGAGGAGGGCTACGGCGAGACGCTCGAGGAGTTGGTGGAGGCGTATGACAACGTGTCCGGCCCGGTGCTTGACTTCGTGCGCACGTTCAAGAACCGCGAACTTGCCAGGAAGCAGGAACTGATGATGGAGCGTCAGGGAATCGACGCCTCCGAGTTCGGCCAGACGATAGGCGAGGCCGAACCCGAAGACACGGACGCCCCGCCCAACCCGTTCGAATAGGGCTTAACCCTCCTGTGCTGCAGGCCAACCGTTTAGGTGTATGCGATATATTGCATACACCTAAACATGCCTTCGGTTGAGCGGTGCTAGATGAAAAGCCTGCAGTGCCAGAGCGGGGCTTATTCGCCGATCTTGCCGTCGCCGTCGAGGTCCTTGTTCGCGACCTTCTCGGCGGTGTTCTTGATGCCTTCGGCGGCTATGCTGCCCTTCTCCTTAGCGGCTTCGAAGGCTTCGGCACCCTTGTCCTTGGCTGCTTTCGCAGCGTCACCCAAGGTGTCCTTCGCGTTCTCGAGGAACGGTTTGGCCGCCTCGCCTGCGCTCTGTGCGGCGTCCTTGGCGTCGTTGGCGGCCGCCTTGATGCTGTCCATGACTCCCATGATGGCCTCCTTCTTCTGGGGTTCTGGGGGTTTGATCCAGCTTGAAGCATAGTGCCGCGCTGCCCGCTGCCGTGCTGCGCCGGTCGTCCGTCAATCCCGCGTGCCTAACCGGTGACGGGGATGTTGATTGAGCAATTGGTACTGCTTTCACATCTCTAGCTATTTAGGCGTATACAATATAATATATACATCTAAACAGCGAAAGGATAGATGCATGGTACGCCGCGACGTCATAAACAAGCTTCAGGACATGACGCACCTTGCATGGGACGAGAAGACCATCACCAGCGGAACAGGCGGCACTTTCCTCAAATCCCGCGTGAAGACTAGCAGGGGAAACGTCTACTACAAGCTCTCTTGCTATGACCGGTATCGTGGCGTATACGGGCATGAGTCCGTGAACGAGCTTCTTGCCAGCCGCATATTGGACAGGCTGGGTATCCCGCATATTCCATACCGGCTGATTCAAGCAAAGGTGCTCGTCAACGGGAAGGGGCACGAAACTTGGCTAAGCGAGTCGCGCGATTACAGGGCAGCCAACGAGCGCAGGCAGGCATTGGATAGGTACGTGGAGCAAAACGCTGTGGAAGACGAGGTTCCGCTCGAGTTCTGTATGCGCAAAGGATGGGCAGATGGCGTCAACGCGATGATGGCATTCGATTATCTGATTATCAACCGCGACAGGCATGGAGCGAACATCGAGGTCGTTTTGCGCGATGGGGAAGTCGAGCTCGCCCCTCTATTCGATCATGGAG
>CAQLOA010000049.1 GCA_948829205.1 uncultured Eggerthellaceae bacterium | reverse complement strand
GGGCAGCAAGGGCTCAGCCGCAACCTTGCCGCCGACGAGATAGTGGCACAGCTGGTGGCGGTGGGCAACGCCTTCGAAACAAGGGGTGCCAACGTCGTCGTCATGGGCCAAGGGGAGCCGTTTCAGAACTACGAAGCAACCCTTGAGGCCATGCGCAGGATGAATTCGGATGCAGGCCTGTCCATAGGGGCCCGTCATATCACGGTGTCCACGTCGGGATTGTGCGAGGGAATCAAACGTCTCGGCAACGAGCCGGAGCAGTTCAGGCTCGCGGTGTCGCTGCATTCTGCAGACCAAGACGTCAGAAACGCAATAATGCCACGTCTGAGCGGGGAAAACCTGAAGAAGCTGCATTCCACGCTCGACTATTACTGCACCGAGAAGGGACGCAGAGTCACTTTGGAGTACATGCTTCTGGAAGGCGTGAACGACTCGGAAGAAGACCTGCGAAAGCTAGAGGATTTCTGCAAGGGATTGAACGTGCACGTCAACCTTCTTCCCTTCAACGCAGTAGAAGGTGTTTCTTTCGTGCCTTCAACTCCGGCCGTGGTCAACAAATGGAAAGTTTCCCTTGAAAACGACGGAATCCCTTGCAGCGTAAGGAAATCAAAAGGGGCAGACATCGCAGGAGCCTGCGGACAACTGAAGTCAGCGACGAAAGACTGACGTTGCGATAAAGCCACCTTGACACTGTAGAGGTGTGTCAAAGTGTGTCAGGTGTGTTAGGGGACGTACACTTTCGACACACTTGAATAGCCGTACCGAAAACGCACGTCCCTTTGACATATCGACATAATAAAAAAGAAGCCGTTTAACCAGCTTCTTTTCTCTCAACCACAATATATTGTGTATAAGTATTTCTAAATACACATTATTCGGGGTTTATAAGGTTAAACAACCTTTCAAGATCCTGTTCGTCGGTGAATTCGATTTCAATCTTGTTCTTGCCTTTGGAAGACTTGACTTTAACCGGTGTTCCCAAGGAGTTCTTAAGAGCCCTTGCAACTGACTTGTATACAGCAGGGACAGGCTCTCTCTTCGTTCCTTTTTCCGGTTTGTTGGACATAAGCCTTGCCAATTGTTCGGTTTCACGAACACTCAGCTTGTTGTCCAAAAGTTTTTGAGTAAGTGTCAGTCTTCCTTCCTTGGATGGAACGGAAAGAATAGCACGTGCATGGCCTGCAGTAATTTGATCCTCAAACAGCAACTTTTGAGCCTCTTCAGGAAGTTCAAGCAAACGAAGTGCGTTTGCAATCGTAGAACGCCCTTTCGAAACTGCCTGTGCGATGTCAGCCTGGGTCATCTTGTTGCGTTCCATAAGGCGCTTATATGCATAAGCCTCTTCGATTGGATTCAAATCAGTACGCTGAATGTTTTCTATCAAGGCAAGTTCAAGGGCCTTTTCATCATCAACGTTCTTGACCTGTACAGGAACTGTTTTCAGTCCAGCCTTCTTACTGGCTTGCCATCTCCGCTCACCCGCAATGATTTGATACTTTCCTTCTTCTGTTTCTCTAGCCAGTATGGGTTGAATCAACCCTTCTCGTTTGATTGAATTGGAAAGCTCCTTCAAATCATCTTCATCGAAATTAGTACGTGGCTGATCAGGGTTAGGAATAACTTTGTCGATGTCTATTTCATAAATCATATTTCCAGCAAGAGACTCTTCCTCAATCTCTTCAACCACTACAGTTTCCTGTATAGGAGCTTGGTTTATTACTGGAAATTGCCCAGAAGGTTGTTCTTGTGTTTCACGTGAAACATTTACTCTTGGATTTCCAACCGCACCGAATCTTCCAGTTGCACTAGGGTCGAGATTATCAACCACCGGTGATTTAATATTCCCTTCATATATGACATCTTCACGTTCATCGTAGACAATTCGATCCCTGTCTGTAGTTCTTCCTGTAGCAGGAATTGCTTCGGAAGGCCCTCCAAGAAGAGAATTCAATCCACGTCCAAGACCACTACGAGACTGTTTAGCCACGGTTAATCACTTCCTTTGCAAGTTCCATGTAGGCAATAGAACCTTTTCCAAGAGGATCGTATTCAGTAATAGGCATCCCGAAACTCGGAGCTTCTGATATTTTGACAGACCTGGGAATAGGTGTATCAAATACCGTCTTACCGAAGTAGTTCTTAACTTCCTCAA
Source organism: uncultured Eggerthellaceae bacterium (assembly GCA_948829205.1). Lineage (GTDB taxonomy): Bacteria > Actinomycetota > Coriobacteriia > Coriobacteriales > Eggerthellaceae > MGBC163016. The sequence continues at coordinate 7,050 of CAQLOA010000049.1, read as the reverse complement.
CCACTTGCTTAGACAAAGTGGTTCTTCCATCATACATTGTCATTAACACACCAAAGATATCCAATTTTGGATTCAGGCGTGTTTTGACACGTTTCATTGATTCAAGAAGTTTTGTCACACCTTCAAGCGCGTAAAACTCACATTGAATAGGAATAAGCAGTTTATCTGCTGCAACCAATGCATTCACGGTTAAAAGACCAAGGGATGGAGGGCAATCTATCAATATATAGTCGTAATTTCCTCTTAACGAACCCACAGCATCCTTAAGCCTGTTCTCCCTAGCCATTTCTGTAACAAGCTCAACTTCTGCTCCTGCAAGATTGATTGTTGCGGGAACAAGATCGAGATCCTTACAAACGTCTGGAATAATAGCTTCCTTGATTGGAACATCTGAAAGAAGCACGTCATATATACATGTGTCTATAAGAGCTTTCTCTACCCCTAAACCACTTGTTGAATTTCCTTGAGGGTCTAAATCTACAAGAAGAACCTGCTTTCCTAGATTTCCTAGCGCTGCAGCAAGGTTAATTGCAGTCGTAGATTTACCAACACCACCTTTTTGGTTGATTATTGCGATAATTCTTGTTTGTCCAATCACGTGATTCACCGGTTTCTTTTCCGAATAATTCTTTATTTCTCTAACAGACGATACGTTTTCAACCTGTGGAGCTACTTCTCTTATAACAACTTTCCCTGATTCGAGATCAATATCCTCTACAGGTATTTGACCATTTGGATTTGATGACATGTTATGTCTATCATTTGAGGGTATTTCTGTATGTTGTTCATTGTTGAAGCCTTTACTCATCAATCCTCCTCATATAATGGACGAACACTTCAACGTATGTAGAATGTTTCACGTGAAACATTGATACCAAGGGATGTGTTGATATGAGCAAGAGAAATGAATTCTCTGTTACAGAGGAAATGAAAACATACCTAAAAAAGGTATTGAAAGCAAATGAGTCTATCAACTTGACTAGGGTAACAGATATTGAGCAAGCAATACTACTTCATTTGGAAGATTCTTTGGCAGTGTATGAAGAATTCTGTGAAGCTCCAGAAGGTTTGTATGCCGATCTAGGTTCTGGTGGAGGATTTCCAGGTGTTCCTTTAGCATTGGCATCCAATAGAAAAACATTGCTTGTTGATTCAGTAAAGAAGAAAATGTCTGCAGTGAACGAAATCTTGGAAGACATGAGCCTTACTGATTTGATTTCCACATGTGATTCAAGAGCTGAAGAACTGGCTTTGGAAAAACCTGAAGAATTTTCAGTTATCACAGCCAGGGCTTTGACGTCTCTCCCTTCGTTGATGGAACTCGCATCCCCTTTGTTGCAAAAAGGGGGAATGCTAATTGCTTTGAAATCAAAGGAAGAGAACGAATTCAACAACAAACAACTTGAAAACAAGCTTGGTTTAAGAAAGATCAAAGAAAGACCTTATTATCTAAGCGACAATGAAACCTACAGGGTGGTGTATGTGTTCGAAAAGTACAAAGACCCCGAGGTGAAACTTCCACGAAGGCCAGGAATGGCCCAGAAACGCCCATATTTTAAATAATAAGAAAGGTCAATCATATTATGATTGACCTTTAATACACTATATATTGTGTATTTATCTAGGTTTGACAACTACATGTCGTTCGGAACCCTCGCCTTCGGATTCCGTTTCAACTCTGACGTCATCCCTTAGAGCAATATGGACTATCCTGCGCTCATAGGGGGTCATGGGCCTCATAGGAACATCCCTGTCCTGTGAAACGGCACGGTTTGCAGCTGATTTAGCAATGGATTCGATTTTCTGCCGCTGCCTGCTCTTGTATCCTTCAACGTCCACGACGACAGGATACCTGTATCCCATCTTCCTTCTAACGATAGCGCTGACCAGGAATTGAATAGAGTCAAGGGTCCTTCCATGTCGTCCTATCAGGACAGCAAGGTCGTCTCCAGTAATGTCGAGGATTAGCTCTCCTTCGTCGCCGTCGTATTCGTCTATGGTTATGTCCCCAATTTCGAAGGGCTTCAGAATGGTTTGGAGGACCTCGATTGCAGTGTCCGCCACCTCGTCGATGTCGACGTCGTCAGGCGCTTCGTTGTCATCATCCATGGAAGACTCCGAGCAAGACAGGGGAGCTTTCTCCAATTCGTCCGTTTCAGCCCTATCTTCGTAAGTGGCGTCTTCGGAATCGCTCACGATGTCCTGTTCAGCCTCGTGTTCAACCACTTCCTCAATGAGTTGGTTCTCGTCGTTGTTATCAAACATTAGCTTCCCTTTCAACTAGGCCGGCAAGCGCCGGATCGATTGAATCTAATGCTTCTTGGATGGACGCTTCTTCTTGGTCTTCCTGACGACATCAACCTCGACAGGCTGCGCCTCGAGCGCCTTGGCGGCCTCCGCTTCCTCGTCCTGCCTGCGGCACCTGCGCAGAGTGAACTGGTTCTGTCCGATTCCAATAAGGGAGGATGCGCCCCAGAACAGAAGAACTCCAGCAGGAGAGCCCCATGAGATCCACAGCATGAAAAGCGTCATGACTATACCCATGATGAGGGTCTGGTTGCGCTGCTTGTTCTCCTTGTTCTTCATCTGCTGGATCATCATCGGAAGGAACGTGGCTCCGGCGAAAATGATCATCAGCACCAGGTAGGGAAGGAATGCGAGAAAACCCTCCCCCAACGCGCCCGAAGGAGTCTGCGTAAGATTAGGAATTATCCCGTAGAAGGTAAGGGGAGCGTCTGACGAAGTGTAGTTCTGTATGTTGCGAAGCACTTGGAAGAGGGCGATGAAGATAGGCATCTGCAGAAGCATCGGAAGGCATCCCATGAGAGGGTTGAACTTCGCTTCGGCGTACAGCTTCTGCATCTCCTGGTTCATGCGGACCTGGTCGTTGCCGTACTTCTCCTGAATCTTCTGCATCTGCGGCTGTATCTTCTGCATCTGGAAGTTGGACTTCGCCTGCTTGTGCATCAAAGGCGCCACCAGTATTCGGAATATGATGGTGACGACGATGATGGCCATGCCCCAGTCGTGGCAGAAGCCGTAGAAGAAGTTGATGACTTCAAAGACTCCTTGAAGAATTATTTCCCACATACCTCAGTTTCCCCTTCTATGACAAAGCCTCAAGGAGCCTATTCCCCACGGGCTCCCTTTTCCGGAACGGGATCGTATCCATAGGGACCCCCCGGCCGGCATCTCGAAATCCTCTTCGCCGTCAGAAGAAGCCCTTTGAAGAAGCCAAACCTTCTGAAAGCCTCCAACCCGTACTCAGAACAGGTCGGATAAAACCTGCAGCTTGACGGAGTAAGAGGAGAAATCACCCACCTGTAGAAGGTAATCAAGCCAACCGCGATGAGAGAAGGGACCTTCTTCAGCCCTCCAAGTGCGGCAAGAAGGCCTGCCTTAACCTTTTTCATGAGAGATTCTCTTCATAGTCTGCTCGCAAGTAGATAGAACTTTACTATAAGATGCATCCATGATGGACCCTCGGGCGATAAAAAGTACGTCCTTGCCTGCCATAAGAGACGAGTTGGCCCTGTATATTTCCCGCATGCGCCTCTTGGCGGCGTTCCTCCACACGGCGTTTCCCAGCTTTTTTCCCGCAATAAAAGCAACACGACCGCAAGGGTCGTGTTCTTCCAAGCCTTTGTCCTTGTGACTTTTTTCCTGCCCGTCCGCTACGATGAAGGTAGCGAACTGGTTGGAATAACGCCTCCTGGACGAAAAGATGCGCGAGATTTCGGCGTTGGATTTGATGGTATCCAACATCGGTGCCTTTAGACGCAGAGACGCTTGCGTCCCTTCGAACGCCTTCTGGAAAGTACTGCACGGCCGCCTTTGGTGGCCATGCGGGAACGAAAGCCGTGGCACATGGCGCGCTTGCGCTTGTTGGGTTGATAGGTCCTCTTCATTTGAACAATCCTTTATCCGTACAAATAGAGTAACCTCGAAATTATATAGCTATTTCCCAGGAAAGGCCAGGAATATTTATCTTCCCTTCTTTTTTGCTCCGTGGAAGCACTGGGTATCGAAACTTTCTGCTGCGTAATAGGTTTTAGAAAGATAACAACCTTAATAATTTCGGTGGAATGGTTGAAAAGCATAAGAATGGCAAGTATGGAATGCATTTTTCAAAGCACATTGGTTGATGAAAAAATGTATGTGGTTTGCACCGTGAAGAAAGGTGCATTTCCTTATCAACCATCGGCTTTGATAAAAGGCGAGCTTTTCAATATCTTTGGAACTTGGTTTCAACAAATGTGGTTGAAAGTTCGGAACCCAAGGGGATAAGAAGGAGAAACAGAGTCTAAAGGTTGTTAATTGCCTTGCGAAGGATTTCTATTTCTTCCTGCACGTTCCTGTCTTTCAAAAGAAGCTTCTCGATCTTTTTAACAGAGTGCATAACCGTGGTGTGGTCGCGGTCGAACTTCTTTCCGACTTCCTCGTAGGGCCTGTCCAGCAGCACTCGGCACAGATACATCGCGACCTGCCTCGGGAACATCACCTCGCGTGCCCTTGAAGGTCCAACCATCTCGGAATGCTTCACCTTGTAATAGCTTTCGACTTCCTTCTGCACGTCTTCGATGGTCACGTTGCGAGACATGCCGTGTGAGAAGTGGTTCTCGAGCATTGCAGCAGCTTCGGGAACCGTTATCTCGTGGTCGTCGGCGTTCCTGCTGAATATCAGGCGGTTTATGGCGCCCTTCAACTCGCGTATGTTGGAACCTGAGTTCTCGGCGACGTACATCTGGACGTCTTCCGGAAGGGAGAATTCCATATCTCCCTGGGAAAGCTTGTACTCGTTTATAAAGCTCTTCACTATGGCGAGCTTCGTTTCTATCTCGGGAGGCTGGATGTCTATCGTTCCTCCCTGCATGAATCTCGAGTTGTACCTCTCCTCTATGTCGATGTTCTTGGGCGCGCGGTCGGCCGACAGCACTATCTGCTTGCCTTGGTTCATCAGCTTGTTGAGGATTTGGAACACTATGTTCAGAGTTCCGGTCTTGCCCTGGAGGAACTGGATGTCGTCGATGAGAAGAACGTCGGCCACTTCGTAGAGGGCCTTGAAGTTGTTGTAGCTCGACTTGTCTATCTCGTTGGTCATACTGGCTTCGGTGTATTTGCTGACTATCTCCTCGGAGTCGGCGTACACGGTCACCAGCTCGGGCTGCGTCTCGTTCACGTAATTTTGGATGGCTCGCATCAGATGGGTTTTTCCAAGGCCGCTCTTCCCGTAGATGAAAAGAGGGTTCAGCGCGCTTTGGCCGGGGCTTTCCGCCACCTGGACAGCCATCGAGTAAGCCATTCTGTTGGATTCGCCGATGACGAAGTTCTGGAAGGTGAGCGACCTGAAAGCGCCTGTCATAGCCCCTTGGGCTGGTGCGGTGGGGGCCTTGGGAACGGGTTGCTCGGTCAGAACGTTCGTCACCTGCGGGGAAGAGACGGGTTGATCGGCGCCTGTTGCAGGGGACTGTTGTGAAGCTGGAACCGCCTGGGCGGCAAGGTTTTTAGCTGCGGCCGGCGCCGGGGACGGCATCGAATTGTCCACCTCGAGGCTGACAACGAACGGAACGCCGTATATCTCTTCCAGTGCCCTGGTTATCGCAGGAAGGAAGTTCTGTTCGATACGCTTCTTCAGGAAGTCGTTCTCGACAGTGGCAAGAAGGAAGCCGTCGCTCATCGCCTGAGGCTGCACGCGATCCATGAAGGCGCTGAATTCAGGCCTGTTGACGTCGTCGAACCCAGCGACGTGGTCGCAAACTTCCGCCCATTTTTCGTTCAAGCTATTGTTCATCTGCCACGCAATCAATCGACGACGATGGCGAAGGACGATCGGTTAAGAAAGGTTTTGTGCGACCCTTTCGCCAAGCTCGGTAAGTCTGTACTTTTTGCCAAGCCTAGCCATCATACCCGCTTCTTCAAGTTTCTTCAATTCGGAATAGGTGCTCGAAGTCGGGATTCCGGTCTCGTCGGATATGTCCTTGACCCCCCATATGTCCTCGTATACGAACAGCTTCATTATTTGGAAAGCTCTCTGGGAAAGCATGCTGACGGCCACTTCCAGCGGATCGGAAGCCGGGGGCTGCTGGTATGGTTGTGCCACAGGACGCATTGCAGACTGAGACAAGGTCTGAGTCGGTCGCCCGTATACATCTTGTGAACCAGCCGCCTGGTCCTGTTGATAGGACTGCGGCGGGACGGACCCTGCAAGGCCTCCGTCATGGCCATCTTCGGGTTCCCCTGCCTTCAGGCTTATCGTGACCACCGCCCCTGTGTTCAGGTTGTCTTCTATCCTGACGGTGCCGTGCTTCGTCTCCATGTATTCGCGGACTATGGGAAGCCCCGACCCGACGCCGTTTATATACCTTTTCATAGGGGCGGTCGCAGAGGAATAGCCCGGCTGCTGGGCCTTCTCCTTGTCGGGAATCCCCGGTCCTTGGTCTGCGAACCTTATGGTGTTCCCGCCGTCAAGCACAGAGACTACCATCTCCTGGAACCGGGAATGTATGAAGTTCTCGGCCACCTGAAGGATTATCGAGAAGGGAATGGTGCCTCCGGCGTCCTTGGCTGCCCCGTACACGGAGGCGGCCAGGGAGTTTATGAACTCCTTCGTGCTGTCGGGCTCGATGTCTATGATCCTCGGCGAGCTGAGCAGGTCGTCGTAGACCGCCACGCGGGCAGGGGACTCAACGAAGTCGTACCCTTGCGAAGGTTCCTCGGTTATGTTTCCGGAAAGTTCGTCCATGTTCTCCTACTGCGCCTGGTTCGGGAAATTACAGTATGAAGCAATGCCCAGTGCAATTTCGTGAAAATTCATGAAAATACGGGCGGGGGAGCGAGTTTTCAACAATTTATTCAGAAAATGTTGAAAACCCTTCTCGTCATCAACAAAAGTGGTTTTTGGAGGCCCCAAGGCTGTTAAAAACTTCCCAAAATACTTCTTGACATTTCTTTGTTTCAAGAACTTCCCAGTTCGGAGCTTCATGGTATGAACACAATTCCAAGCACGAGCTGGCAGTGTCGCAACATACCACGAAAGTATGTTCTATATTC
>CAQLOA010000048.1:7396-9205 GCA_948829205.1 uncultured Eggerthellaceae bacterium | reverse complement strand
ATCGAATGCAGCTGGTTCCTCATGCAGGAGGCCAACTACAGGGGCGACGCCGAGCTTCACTCCACCGCCGAGCAGATGTTCAGGACGGCCGTGGAGTCGGGCTGGGACGACGAGTTCGGCGGTCTTCTGTACTTCATCGACGCCTGCGGCAAGCCGCCCGAGGCCTACGAGCACGACATGAAGCTTTGGTGGCCGCACAACGAGGCCATGATCGCATCGTCCATGGCCTACCGCGACACGGGCGACGCCTATTACGTCGACTGGCTGATGCGCGTCGTGGACTATTGCAAGGGTCACTTCACCGACCCGGAGTACGGGGAATGGTACGGGTACCTTCGCCGCGACGGAAAACCCACGATGCCTCCCACCAAAGGTTCCACCTTCAAAGGGCCGTTCCATGTGCCCAGGGCCTTGTGCATGACCGACCGGATACTGACGGAAACGATTGGAGACTAGCGCGATGAAGTACCTCGGAATCGACTACGAAGTCAAGAACATGCCCGTGCTCGACGACGAGTTCGTGCCGTTCGGAGTATGGATGAAGGAATACCTCAAGGACGCGCACGTGCCAATCGCAGTCGCGGTCGAGCGTGAAGACGGCCTGGTGTCGGTCCGCGAGAGCTTCATCAGAGGCCCCGAGTTCTTCGACGCCAACCTGCGCTACGTGGAGCGGCTCATAAAGTTCGAGCTATGGAGCATCGGCGGGTTCCGCGTCTACGTCACCGGCTGCGACGACATAACGAGGATGCTTTCCGACATGTACGCCCCGTGGGGGTCGCGCGCGTTCGACTACGGGTTCGTAGGCGACGTGTACGAGAAGCCGCTCGAGGTGCTTGCCGTGTCCCGGGACGACTTCCCCGCCGCCAACGAGTCAGCCAAGGCGATCGGCGGCCACATGGAGGGATGCCGCATCGGTTTCGACGCGGGGGGCTCCGACCGCAAGGTGTCCGCCGTCATCGACGGCGAGTCCGTGTATTCGGAGGAAGTGGTCTGGTTCCCGAAAGTCACCGAGGACCCTTCCTACCACTTTGACGAGATCGTGACCGCCTTCAAGACGGCAGCCTCGAAGATGCCGCGCGTCGACGCCATCGGCGTGTCGTCCGCCGGCACGTTCGTAGGCAACAGCCCCATGGTGGCCTCGCTGTTCATCAAGGTGCCCCGCAGCAGGCGCGACGAGGTGAAGAGCATCTACGACCGCGCTGCGGCCGAGATAGGCGAAGTGCCCATCGTGGTGGCCAACGACGGCGACGTCACCGCGCTTGCAGGCGCCATGAGCACCGGCGAGGGGAGCATCCTAGGGATAGCCATGGGCACGTCGGAGGCCGTGGGCTACGTGGACGCCGACCAGAACGTGCTGGGATGGATCAACGAGCTGGCCTTCGCACCGGTGGACCTGTCCCCCTGTGCGCTGCAGGACGAATGGTCTGGCGATTTGGGCGTGGGCTGCAAATACTTCAGCCAGGACTGCGTCATCAAGCTGGCCCCGAAGGCCGGGATCGAGCTCGACCCCGAGCTGTCCCCCGCCGAGAAGCTGAAGGTGGTGCAGACGCTGGCCGAGGACGGCCACGAAGGCGCTCTGGACATCTTCCGTTCCATCGGCGTGTACTTGGCTCACACGCTTGTGTTGTATGCAGCCTTCTACGAGGTGCGCACGCTGCTAGTGCTGGGACGCGTCACCTCAGGGGTAGGCGGCGACCTGATCGTCAGCGAATGCAACCGCGTGCTTGCCGAGGAGCATCCCGAGCTTGCCTCTAAGATCAACGTGACGCTTCCCGACGAGAAGATGCGCCGCGTAGGACAGTCCGTGGC
>CAQLOA010000048.1:0-7386 GCA_948829205.1 uncultured Eggerthellaceae bacterium | reverse complement strand
CGAGCTGTAAAGACTTTCGAGGCGCGGCTCCGAGATTGCGCCTCGCTTCGACGCGTCGTCGCCTCGAACTAACTCGGGAGGAGCGGAATGCTCCGCTGCAAATCCGCTTGCGAGGCTGCGGCGAGCACGGAGAAATCCGCCCCTCCCGAGTGGATTTCTCGGCTCCTTTGGCTTTCAACTACGCTCGTGCGCAATCTCGGAGCCTGGCCTATGCGGGCAGCTTGATGGTGAACGTGGTGACGCCGTTGTCGCTTCGGGCTTCGATGTCGCCGTCGTGCGCCACAACGATCTCCTTGGCGATGGCAAGCCCCAGGCCCGCACCACCGGTCGACGAGCCACGGGCGGAATCCTCGCGGTAGAACTTCTCGAAGATGCTCTTCAGATGCGCCTCCGATATCTCGCGGCCGTGGTTCTCCACCCGGACGATCCACGACCCATCGTCGAGCGAGGCCGCCAGCTTCACCGACGTCCCGCCTTCCGCGTAGGCCACGGCGTTGCGAACGACGTTCCCTAGAGCGCGTGCGAACTTGTCGGCATCGACGTACATCTCGGCATCCTCGGGCGCGTCCACCTCGATGGAAATGCCACGCGTGGCTGCCTCGGGGTAGAACTCCTCGGCGACTTGCTCCATAAGCAGACGTCCGTCCACGTGAGCGCGCTCTATGGGGATCGCCTGCAGGTTGTACCGCGTTATCTCGAAGAACTCGTCCATCAGCGTCTCGAGCCGCTGGGCCTTCTCGGCTGCCGTGCCTATGTATCTCTGCCGCTGCTCCGCGGGCATGTCCGGCGTCTCTTCCAAAAGCATTAGGTATCCGATGACGGACGTGAGCGGCGTCTTCACGTCATGCGCAAGATAGGCCACGAGCTCGTCTTTGCGCCGTTCGGCGTATTTGGCGGCACGTTCGTCAGCCAACGAGGCGACGCGGATGGAGTTCAGCTCGTTCTGCGTGAGCGCAAGCGCGCCCGACAGCTCCACGGGCTTTTCCTTGTCGGAAATTATTCCCCCAACCGCGTTTGAAAGCTCGTCGAAGTACCCCATGGCACGCCCGTAGCCCCCGAATATGAGCACTATGCACCCTATCAGGTACAGCACGATGGCCACAGGCAGCTTGAAATGCTTGACCACGTTGTAGAACGAGAGGTCGCGGGCACTCAAGTGGTCGTCGCCGTAGGAGAACTGCCAGTCAGCCGGGTCTATGCCTCCCGAAACCAAAACCTCATGCTTGACCGCCTGTTCCCGGGCAGCTTGCGGAGTGGTGGCGAAGAACTCACCTCCGTCGTAGCGGACCACGATGCATGGCGCCAGGGACGGGTCTTTCCCTGAGGCGTCGAACGCCGCTTCGGCCTCCTTGACGGCCTGCAGCAGCTCCTGTTCGCCATACCCGGCCCCCATATCGACTGCCGCAATGAACCCGTCGTCGTAGACGACTTCGTTTCCCGCAGGCTCGTCCGCCTCCACGTAGCCCATCGCCTGGACCTCGCGCAGGCCTACGACCACATCGCCGTCGGGGTTTCCATCGCCGAATGCTAGCTCGTTCAGGTGGTATGCCCCGGCTTCGGCCGCCTTGGCGGAATCGAAGAGCCCCGCTAGTTGCTCGTTGTTGATTTCCAAGCACCGCTCCAGCGGATAGTCGGCATACTCCCACGTCTTCCACTCCGACGTGGAATCGGCGATGCGGTCTGCGACGTAGGGAACCAACGTGACGTTCAACAGAAGGAGCGCGACCACGTACACGGCGGTGAAGGCCGCCCATCTGAAAGCCAGCGACAGGGACAGCCTGCGCCGCAGCTGGCGCGACTGCAGAGACTTCGTGGCTCTTCCCGTCGAATCAGCCATCTTTGCCGCCGGACTTATCATAGGCGATGCGGTATCCCACTCCCCAGGCGGTTTCTATGATTTCCGCAGACGAGTCGACCTTGGCAAGCTTGCAGCGCAGGTGTCGTATGTGCACCATAACGGTGTTCGACGACGAGGCGTTCGCGGGCTCGCCCCAGGCCGCCTCGTACAGCTGCGCCGAAGGCACGGGCTGCCCCTTCCTTTCCAACAGCTGCACGAGTATGTCGAACTCCTTGGGAGTCAGCTGCAGCGGGACGTCGTGCAGCGATGCCACATGCTCGCGCACGTCGACCTCGAGCCCCTGGGCGCGCAGGATGGACGAGTCGTCAGACGCGCCGGAGGCGGACTTCGAATGCCTGCGGATATGGGCCTTCACACGCGCCACCAGCTCGCGAGGCTTGAAGGGCTTCGTGACGTAGTCGTCGGCGCCTATCGTGAACCCCGCCACGATGTCGGCCTCGGCGTCCTTGGCGGAAAGGAACACGATGGGCATGTCGGACGTCTTGCGGACGTTGCGGCACAGCTCGTAGCCGTCCATGACCGGCATCATGATGTCGACTATCGCCAGGTCGTATTCGTTGGCTTCCAGCGACCTCAGGGCATCGTGCGGGTCGGTGAATGCGAATACGTCCATTCCTTCGGCCTTGAACACTCCGGCTACGAGGTCGGCGATGGCCGCCTCGTCGTCGACGACGAGAAGCCTGGGGACGGCGCGCATCGCCTGGCCGTCGTGGAGGCCTTCTGCCCGCGTTGCGTTTTCCTGCTGGGTTTCCATACGTGAATTGTATCCCCCAAACCGCCTCCTCTCACGAAAAGCACTCCCGCGCATGCGCATCTTAAGGAATGCGTAAGGAAAGGATAAGGAACCTTAAGCATGCGATATGGGACTCTTAAGCACCGTCGCGGGTACGATTCTCGTGCAACGGAAAGGGGAACGTTCATGACACACGACGCAAACATACCCGAACGTTACATGAGGCATCGCGAACCCGACCATGCCATGGCCCCGTTGAAGGTGGTCGTCCTGCTGTGCGTCATGGTGCTTGCCGTTCTCGCCATAGGAATCGCGCTGACGCTTTTCGGAGGAACGGGACACGATCCGTCAGAAGACGCTGCCCGCGGCGGCAAGGGCGGATTCGCCATGAAGCAGCTGCCCAGGAGCGAAACCGGGGGAAGCACGCCCAGAAGCGAGTGGCAGGCTGGCTCGATCCCAGCGCTTTTCCAAACCGACGCCGAATGGGCCTCCGCACCCTACGCCGACGGGTCGATATCGACGCACGGCTGCGGGCCCACGTGCCTTTCGATGGTCTATGTGGCGCTCACCGGCGCAACCGACCTGGACCCGCGTGGCATGTCGGAGTTCTCGGAGCTGAACGGCTTCGTCGACGAAGGCGTGACCTCGTGGCTTCTGATGAGCCAGGGCGCAGGACTTCTCGGCCTTCGTTCCGAGGAAGTCCCCGCAAGCGCCGAGTCAGTGGAGAGCCACCTTCTTGCTGGAGAGCCTGTCGTATGCAGCGTGCACGAGGGCGACTTCACGACCGAAGGGCACTTCATAGTGCTCGCAGGCCTGAACGCAGACGGCACGGTAGAGATACGCGACCCCAACTCGGAGGACCGCACGAACGCGTCGTGGGACCTTGGTCGCGTCATCTCACAGTGCGACAACATCTGGGCCTTCAGCGCCTAGCTTGTCTGCGCCCCTACGCCAACCAGACAGGTTTCCCCGCACTCAGTCGATCAGACGGCCGCGCAGGACGACGGCCTTGACCCGCAGCGTGCCCTTCTCGAGCAGCACGGCGTCGGCCACCTTGCCCTCCGCGATGGAGCCATAGTCGCCGTCGACTCCAATGGCGCGGGCCGGATTCGCTGACGCCGCCTTCACGGCGCTTTCCAGCGGTATGCCCATGTCCTTCACGGCCACGTACAGGCATCGCATCAGGTCGCTGACCGAACCCGCCAGCGCACCGTTGTCTATGCGAGCCTCGTAGCCCTTCACGGTGACGTCCTGGCCGCCAAGGTCGTAGACGCCGTCGCCCATTCCGGCGGCGCGCAGGGTGTCGCTGACCAGCACCATCCTGTCGTCTCCGAACATGTTGAAGGCCAGTCGCACCATTGCGGGATGGATGTGGATGCCGTCGGCTATCACCTCGGCCATGACGTGGTCGCGTTCGGCCCCTGCCGGAATCGGGCCCGGGTTCCTGTGATGCATCGGGTCCATGGCGTTGTAGAGGTGCGTGATGTGGCTTGCGCCCGCATCGAATGCCCTGCATGCGGTGTCGTAGTCGGTGCAGGTATGCGCGACCGATATGCGCACGTCCTTGGACAGCGCCCTCATGAACCCATCGGCTCCGGGCTCCTCGGGGGCTATGTCGACCAACTTGATGAGGCCTCCCGAGGCCTTCTGCAGCCTTTCAAACTCGTCCACAGCGGCATTGCGCACGTGCTGCGGGTTCTGGGCCCCCACCTTGCTTGGCGAGATGAAGGGGCCTTCCATGTTTATTCCCACAAGGTCGGCCTCGTCGGCGGCGGGAATGTATTCCGCTGCCGCCTTCGCAGCCTGCGTCAGCTGCGCCTCGGAAAGGGTCATGGTGGCAGGGCACATGGCGGTGATGCCGCGCGAGGCCTCGTAGGCCCCCATCTTGTGCAGGCCTTCCACGTCGCCGTCGGACATGTCGCCTCCGGCGCTTCCGTGGAAATGGATGTCCACCAGCCCAGGGATGACGTAGCACCCCGCAGCGTCCAGCTCCTCGCCTTCGGACGGTGCGCCGAAGCGCTCGACGGCTATGCCGACGTCCTTGCGTACGAACCCGCTTCCGTCGAACACCTCGCCGCCGACTATGCCCGACAGTTGAGTGGTTGTGCCCATGACGATCTTCCTCCTGTAGTCGAACGGCGCACCTACGCCGCTACACCAGCTCGGATGCGGCCTCCTCGTCCACCACGACCATCGCGTCCGGGTGGAACTGCAGGATAGAAGCCGGAACCTCAGGCGTGACAGGCCCCAGGAACGCCTTCCTGACTATGGCGGCCTTGTCCTTGCCGCTTGCCACCACCAGCACCCTTCTCGCCGCCATTATGGTGCCGATGCCCATGGTTATCGCCTGCCTGGGAACCTCCTCGGCGGAGTCGAACAGGCGGCTGTTCGCGTTGATAGTGCTCATCGTTAGGTCGACGACATGGGTTCCCTTCGGGAACTCGTCGCATGGCTCGTTGAAGCCAATGTGCCCGTTATGTCCCAACCCGAGCAGCTGAAGGTCGATGCCGCCCGCGTCCTCGATCATCTTGTCATACTTCGCGCACTCGGCCTCAAGGTCGCCGGCACGTCCCTGGGGCACGTGGGTGGACGCGCCCTTGACGTCGACCTTGTCGAAGAGGTTCGCGTTCATGAAGTAGCGGTACCCCTGGGGGTTGTCGTCTCCAAGCCCGCAGTACTCGTCAAGGTTGAAGGTGGTGACGTCCTTGAAGCTTATCTTGCCCTGCTCGAAGTCGGACACCAGGTCGGCGTAAAGCCCAAGCGGCGTGGACCCGGTGGCAAGCCCCAGTACGCACTGGGGTTCTGAAAGCAGAAGCTCCTCAATCTCGTCGGCTGCGATGCGGCTCATCGCCTTGTAGTCGTCGGCAACAACAATTCTCATCGGTCCTCCTATTTGCCTGATGCCTTTCCTGCAAAGATAGCATTCGACGGCCCGCGTGCTACGTCCAGAACCTTATGGTTTCCAAAACGTCTTGATATGCCCACGGATACACGTCCGAATACCATCCCGTCTCGGGAACGAAGCAGAGGAGCGTGCTGTACACCACGCCGATGGTGACCAGCACTATAAGTGTCTTCATCAGCAGGTCGCGCGGAAGAGCGCCGCTCCTGTACAGGATCGCGTCGTGCCGTTTGCCCAAGGCGGCCTTGCGGCGGGAAACCCTCGCCTTCGCGACCTTGAGCGGGTGCCTCACGGCATAGTACCTGTCGAAGGCCGGCGCGGCGGAAGGATAGAACGACGAAAGCGGCGGAATCTGACCTGCTATGTTCTCATTGACGATGAACACCAGAAGTACCACGGCCGCATAGAACATGAAGCTGAAGTCGGCATAGTACCGCTGCAGGATGCCGGCCATCTGCGCGTCCACCATGGCGATCACGACGCCGGACGCCAGCAGCACGCCGATCACCCCCGTAATCGTGTTCGTCTCGCGCTGATTGTTCCTAAGCCTCACGATGGGAGCGGCGAAGAAGAGCACCCACAGCACCGGATAGCAAGCGAAGATGCCGCCGAAGGTGGCCTCCTTGATGGTCTGTCCCATGTAGGTGGTGGCGAAATCCGCAGGATGCAGGAACGGGAACTCGCCGCACATGTTGGGGAACTGCAGGAAGTAGGCGAAGAACGCCGGCGCAAACCGCCCGAGCACCCATCCCCTCTTCGTCATGTCGTTCACAGTGAGGTTGTAGTTGGCCCCGAAGTCGGTGAAGCTTCCGAACCTGGCGTGGTTGTAGAGCATTATCAGCGCCGCAACCACGATGTAAGGGCCTATAAGGCATGCGAACTCCACCAGGCCCTTTCGCCTGAGGATGCGCCTCTCCTTCACGTACGGACGCCAGAACAGCGGGAATGCCAGAAGCGACAGCATGAGCAGCTGAGGCCGGCATCCCGCGACGAGCGCCATGCAGAGCGACCCTGCCGCGAAGAACGCGCAGCGCTGCAGGTGCGTGCGCCTTCGGGCCGACCTGCCGCACATCCAGAAGTAGAGACCCCAGGCCGAGAACGCCAGCCCGCAGGCCAGAGGCAGCGAGTAGAAGGTCGGGAACTTGGCCAGGTAGAGGATGCCGCAACCCGTCACCAGCGAAACCTGCATGAGCACGTACAGCCCCAGCGACACGCGCTTGAAGTGGTAGCGCGCGAACCGGTCGAGCAGCGCGGATGCGCCCGTCACGAACGCGAGAAGCGCGACCAGCACCCCTAACGCCGTCGGGAAGTTGGCCCCCGTGAGAAGGTAGAACGGAAGGTAGAACAAGATGACGGGCACCACGCCGAAGTATACGTAGTAATGGCCGTCGTAGTAGGCGACGTCGAACAGGTAGTCCTCGCCCGTCTCCTTCTGCAGCTCGTCGCGCGCCCCCTTGTCGTAAGGGGTGCTCATCTCCTTGAGCCAGTCGGGCGGCTCCTCGTCGAGGTAGAGGCGCCCCTCGGCCATGGCGCGGGCGAGCTCGGCGTACTGCTGGGCGTTGTCGCCGCCGACCTCGAACGTGTTGACTATGGACGTCCCGTCCCATTCCCCCTGGTTGTAGGCGGATGTGGCGATTCCAACCAGGTTCGACCCGAAAAGCAGGAACCCCGTCAGCAGGGCGCATTCCAGAGCCACCGTGGCGACTATCCCCGCCTTTGCCTTGCGGGGGTCGCCAACCAGGCTTATGCGGTAGACGGACGACGACGGCCTGAAGGCGTACACGAGCAGAAGGACGCCGAGCGCCCCGACGAAGCGCAGCCAGCTGAAGTCGAACGGGCGCCTGGCGTTTAGCTCGACCGTCTCGAGCTTTATGGGATAGCTCACCTCGTCGC
>CAQLOA010000047.1:7457-9217 GCA_948829205.1 uncultured Eggerthellaceae bacterium | reverse complement strand
ATGGCCGTATGCGACTACATTCTGAGCGGCTCGCAGCTTCCGGCCATCGTGGGTGCGCTGCTGTCCGTGGTCTTCATGCGCTACTTCAGCAAACGTAACATCATCCTGGTCTTCTACACCATCTTCACGTTGGTCACGGCCTCTACGGTGTTCGTCATCGATGCCGTCTACATCGCAGTGACGCGCGCGATTGCGGGCTTCTGCTTCGGCGCGCTGTTCCCGACGGGCATCGCCCTCATCATGGAGATGTACCGCGATGACGAGGAGAAGTGCGAGCGCTACATCGGATTCTCCAACGGCACCATGGGCCTCGTCGGCGCGCTTGCCTCCATTGCGTCCGGGTTCCTTCTGGGCATCGGCCTTGGAATAGGCGGCGAAGTCGTCGGTCTGCAGTGCGCGTTCGCCTTCTACTTCATCAGTGTGCCCATCCTCATCGCTCTGTTCGTGTCGCTGCCCAAGACTCCCGCCGAGAAGGACGTGAACTTCGACGCCGTAGAGAAGGCTTCGGGCGGTTCCGACGAGGGTGCTCAGCAGTTCCCAGTGGGCAAGACCATCGCGTTCCTCGTCTCCTTCGCGGTGGCGGTCATCATCTACTGCTTTATGTCCTATCAATATGCCCGTTTCCTTCCGCAACACTTCGTGCTGGACACCACCTTCACCGCATTCCTGGGGTCCCTTGGCGGACTCATGAGCTGCATTGCGGGATTCGTGTTCGGAAGCGTCTTCAAGAAGACGGGGCGCTACACGATCACTTGCTCATACCTTCTGTTCGTGGCTGCGTTCCTTCTGTTCGGGCTTTGCGCCGACAACCTTGCGCTGGTGATTCTGGGCCTCGTGCTCAACGGCCTTGGCTTCGGCTTCGCGGTGCCGTACTTCTACGGCTATGCGGCCACGCAGTATCCGGCCAAGTTCGAGTCGCTGATGTCCAGCCTCATCACGGTCGCGTTCGGTGTGGGGCAGTTCCTCTGCACGTTCGTGACCACTTGGACCACGGAAGGTCTCGGACTCGTCAGCATCGACCCGGTCACCGAGATGCCGGTGATCGACTACGCCTCCTTCTTCTTGTATGTGGCCGGCGCGGCTGCGGTTGCGTTCGTGCTCTCGCTCATCTTGGCTACCAAGGACAAGGTTGCCGCCAAGAAATAGCCGCCAGCGTGCGGCCGCTGCGCCCGGACCGCCCGTTCTGCGACAGGCCGATAGGGTCCTGTCGTGAGGCTTACGCCCGTCTTTTCATCGATTGCGAATGGGAGGGCGGGCGTTTTCTTCTGCAGTGCACATCCTCGATTGTCCGGCCGCTGCGCGCATGGTATAGTCCCATTGCAAGTTGGCTCCGTTCGGGTCGCGCCAAAGGCGGGCGCGGCGCAAAAGTGTCTCGGGGAATGCGGGTGAAAATCCCGCGCTATGCCAGTAACCGTAAGGCCTTGACGGGCGGGCGCGCCAAAGGCGCCTTCCGCAAGCGAAGTCGGAATACCGAGCCGAAAGACCGGGAGCCCTGGAAGAAAGAGGTCGAATCATGATCGCCTATCGCTATGGGGAGAAACCTGCCTCCCGAACCGGAAAGAAGGCCCTCGCCCTGCTGGTTTCGCTGCTGCTCGCGGCGATGCTCGCAATGACGGGATGCTCGCAAGGCGCGTCCTCCGACGCGTCGTCCAGCCGGGCCGAAAGCTCCCAGTCGTCCTCGCAGGCCGCCCAGGCCGCGCAGGACATGGACGTGACGCTGGTGGTGCTCGACCCGTCCGACGAGTCGCTGAAGGCGCTGG
>CAQLOA010000047.1:4535-7447 GCA_948829205.1 uncultured Eggerthellaceae bacterium | reverse complement strand
GCGCTGGACGAGGCCGTCGTCGTCGAGGACGGCGCGACCGTCTACGACGTGCTCCAGGCGTCCACCGCCGACGCCGACATCCAGGACAGCGACTACGGCAAGTACGTCGTAGAGCTGGCTGGAACGGCAGCCGAGGGAAGCAGCGGCTGGGTGTACACCGTCAACGGTGAGGAGGTCATGGACTCGATCGATGCCCATGAGCTCGCCGCCGGCGACGTCGTGGAGTTCAAGTACATCACCATGTAAGGCCGCCTTGGCGCTTCGCTTGCATGTGGAGGCGCCTACGGGCTTTTCGGGATGCCATGATGGCCGCAATGCTTTGGCGCCCGTCCGATTGCGGACGGGCTTCTTGCCTTTTTGGAAACGAATCGCGCATCGGGGGAATGCGATGGGGACGGGCCGTCTCGTGAAGGGGTTCGCGTCGTTCCATCCGGCGGTCGTGTTCGCCTTCTTCGTGTGCGCCGTCGTGCTGACGGTGCTTGCGAACCGTCCCGCGCTTCAGGCCGCAGGCGTCGTGTGCGCCGCGGCGTTCTACCTCTGCGTGCGCGGATGCGCGGGGTGGAGGACGGTGGCGGCCCTGGTGCCGGTGTTCGCCGTGCTGACGCTTCTGAACCCGCTGTTCAGCACGCGGGGCGACACCGTGCTGTTCACCTGGATGGGAGGGCGTCCCTACACCGCGGAGGCGCTGGTCTTCGGCGCGTCCACGTCGGCCATGTTCGTGGGCGTGCTGCTCTGGTTCTTCGGCTACAACCACGTGATGACCGCCGACCGCTTCACCTACCTGTTCGGAAGGCTGGCGCCTGCGCTCACGCTGGTGTTCACTATGGTGCTGCGCCTCGTGCCCATCTACCAGCGCAAGGCACGCGACATCGCGGGGGCGCGGGCGTGCGTGGGGCATGGCGCACGCCAAGGCGGCCTGCGCGAGCGCACGCAGGCGGGGGCCACCCTGCTTTCCGCGCTCGTGGGGTGGGCCCTGGAAGGCTCCGTCGTGACCGCCGACTCCATGTGCAGCCGCGGCTTCGGGACCGGCCGCCGCACCACCTTCGCCCGCTACCGCTTCGGGGCGCGCGACGCCCGCCTTGCGGCCGTTCTGGCGCTGCTGCTTGCAGGGGCCGCTGCCGGCGTCGCTTCGGGCGCGCTTTCCGTGGACTTCTTCCCCGCGCTCGCCGCGCCGCACTCCACGCCGTGGGGCGCCGTCGGGTGCGCTTGCTTCGTGGCCTTCCTGGCTGCGCCTGCCGCCATCGACCTTTGGGAGGCTGCCTCATGGCGCATTTCTCTGTCGAGGACCTGACGTTCTCGTACCCCGGATCCGACCGCCTGGCGCTGGACGGCGTCACGTTCTCCGTCAAGCACGGCAGCTACGTCTGCGTGTGCGGGAAGAGCGGATGCGGGAAGACGACGCTGCTTCGCCAGCTGAAGACGGCGCTTGCGCCGCACGGCAGGCGGTCGGGGAGCGTGCTGTTCAACGGCGTGCCGCTGGCCGACGTCAGCGAGCGCGACCAGAGCGCCCAGATAGGGTTCGTCATGCAGAACCCCGACGCGCAGATCGTCACCGACAAGGTGTGGCACGAGCTGGCGTTCGGGCTGGAGAGCCTGGGATGCGACCAGCGCACCATGCGGTTGCGCGTGGCCGAGATGGCCAGCTACTTTGGCATACAAGGTTGGTTTCATGCGGACGTGCGCGACCTGTCGGGCGGCCAGAAGCAGCTGCTGAACCTGGCATCGATCATGGCGATGCAGCCCAGCGTGCTGGTGCTGGACGAGCCCACGAGCCAGCTGGACCCCATCGCGGCTGCCGACTTCCTGAACACCGTGCGCAAGATCAACATCGAGCTGGGCACCACCGTGATCATCACCGAGCACCGCCTGGAGGACATATTCTCCGCGGCCGACCGGGTGCTGGTGATGGAGGGCGGGCGCTTGGCCTGCGTCGGTTCCCCGCGCGAGGTGGCCGCCGAGCTGTACGCGCGCGGCGACGACATGACCTACGCGCTGCCGGCGCCCGTGCGCATCTTCTACGGCGTCGAGGAACGTGACAGAGGTCGGGTCATTCGTCACATTTCCGAAGCGGCCATGGCAGGCGTCGCGCTGGCGGAGAGCTGCCCGCTCACTGTGCGCGAGGGCCGCAACTGGCTGACCGAGCGCGTGCAGGACGTGCCGCCCGAGCGCGTGTGGCTGCCCGAAGGCGAGCTTGCCGAGTGCGAGGTGCGCGACGCGGTGCTGTCCATGCGCGAGGTCTGGTTCCGCTACACGATGGACGGCAGCGACGTGCTGCGAGGCGTCGACCTGTGCGTGCCTGCGGGCCAGACGTTCGCCGTCGTGGGCGGCAACGGCACGGGGAAGTCCACCATGCTGAAGTGCGCCTGCGGGATCCTGAAGCCGTACCGCGGGCAGGTGCGCGTGCTCGGGCGCAAGCTGAAGGACTGGAAGCCCGACGAGCTCTTCCGCGGTGGCATGGCCATGCTTCCACAGGACCCGCAGAACCTGTTCGTCAAGAAAACGGTGCGCGAGGACCTGCTGGAGATGCTTCCCGCGCATGGCGCTGCGGCCGGCGAACGCGACGCGAAGGTGGCCGAGGTGGCCGCCGTGTGCGACGTGGCCGGAATCATGGACGCGCACCCGTTCGACCTGTCTGGCGGCGAGCAGCAGCGCGCGGCCCTGGCGAAGGTGCTGCTGTGCGACCCGCGGCTTCTGCTGCTGGACGAGCCCACCAAGGGCATCGACAGCTTCTTCAAGCGCGAGCTGGCGCGCATCTTCGACCGGCTGAAGGAGCGCGGGGTCACCATCGTGATGGTCTCGCACGACGTGGAGTTCTGCGCGCGGCACGCCGACTCCGTGTCGATGTTCTTCGACGGCTCGGTGGTCACCTCGGGCACGCCCAGGCGCTTCTTCTCGCAGAACAGCTTCTACAC
>CAQLOA010000047.1:4131-4525 GCA_948829205.1 uncultured Eggerthellaceae bacterium | reverse complement strand
CTGCGAACCGCATGAGCCGCAACGTGTTCGCCGACGCCGTGACCGACGAGGACGTGATCGAACTGTGTCTGAGCTAGGGAAGACGCGCGCCTGGAAGACGGCGCTCATGCTGGTCGTGGCGCTGGTTGCGGTGCCGCTTGCGGTCGTGCTGGGGGCATTCCTCGACCGCTCGGCCTACATGCTCGGCAGCATCGTCATCGTGGTGCTGTCCATGGTGCCCTTCTTCGCGTCGTTCGAGCGGCGCCGCCCGCAGGCGCGCGAGCTGGTCACGCTGGCGGTGATGATCGCGTTGGCGGTGGTGGCGCGAGCGGTGTTCGCGTTCGTGCCCAACTTCAAGCCCATGGCGGGAATCGTCATGATCGCGATTGATACCCAGGAAGGGGTCGGCCCGTAT
>CAQLOA010000047.1:0-4121 GCA_948829205.1 uncultured Eggerthellaceae bacterium | reverse complement strand
CGGGGCCTCGTCGGGGTTCCTTGCGGGGTCGCTTGCGGCCTTCGTCAGCAACTTCATATTCGGACAGGGGCCGTGGACGCCCTGGCAGATGCTCGCATTCGGGTTGGGAGGCTGCCTGTTCGGCTTCCTGGCGGACCGCGGGGTGATACCTCGCGGGTCGTGGAACATGAAGACGCGCATCCTCGTGAGCCTAGGCGGAGGCCTTTACATACTGCTGGTGGGCGGTCCCATTCTGGACACCAGTTCGCTGGTGTGGATGATGGGCTCGCTCACTCCCGAGTCGGCGCTCGCCGTGTACGCAGCCGGCGCGCCGTTCAATGCCGTGCACGGACTGGCGACGTTCGCCACCATCGCGCTCGTCGGAAACGCCATCCTGGACAAGCTTGCCCGTCTGCGCACCAAGTACGGCATGATGGAGTGAGCGCGCGCCAGACCCTTTCTGGGCCGCGGGCGCAATCAGCCATCCCCGCTCTCTTCTTCCATGCCCTCTCGGGTCGGACCCGAGGAGGCGCCTGCATTCGCGTACGGTTTACGACGCGAGCTCGGAAAGCTTCGCGATTACCGCGTCGTTGCCCTCGATCAGCTCGCCGTCGATGTACAGGAACGGGATGTTGTCGGCGTTTCCGCCAAGTGCGGTCAGCTCCGCATAAGGCTGCTCCTGCTCGACGTCCCGCAGGTCCAGCTCGATGCCGTGCTCCTGCGCGTAGTTGACTGCGACGGAGCACGTGGCGCAAGGCGCCCAGTAATAGAGGACCGGTTTCTCCATGTCTGCGTCCTTCCCCTGGTTGCGTTCATGACATCTGCCCAAACGCGCTTCAGCTAAACGCGTTCGAGCACCGCAAGGCATTATCCCGCCTTTGTCCGACCGTGCCAAATAGCTAGCGTTCTTGCGTGGGGGTGCGGCGCCAGGCTGGGCCTGGGAGCAAAAAAAAAGAGGGAGCCTTGTGGCTCCCTCTGATGTTTCTGGTGGAGACGATGGGACTTGAACCCACGACTTCCACGTTGCGAACGTGGCGCTCTCCCAACTGAGCTACGCCCCCAGATGTGCCGCCGAAGCGAACCTGCCCATTCTACAACAAAGCCGTCGAAGTGTGAATGGGCGGTTTGCGGCAGCGCGTTGCGGCGAACGCCTCCTGCCTTCGCTACGAAAGGACGCGCTCCTCGTCGTCGTGGAACAGCTTGACGTTCTCGGGAAGGGGCTCGGGGTCGGGGTCGTCGGCCTCGATGAACTCGCCGAAGATCGGCTCGCCGTTCTGGGACAGCTCGACCATGCCGGTGAGGACGTCGGCGAACTGGAACGAGTGGCGCGCCTTCGCGCCGCGCTTGCGCTCGACTTCCATGATGAACAGGCGCGGATGCACCTGCGTCAGTATGCCCTCGTTCTCGACGATCTTCGAGCGCCCCATGTTCGCGCGCACCTTGATGCGGCTTCCGACGAAGTCGTTCAGCGTGTCATGGATGGAATCAACGATGCCTGCCTGCTTGACCAGATCCATAAAGAACCCCTTCGAATCGACTAAGTTTGAGTGGTCATACTAACACCTGCAGGGCGAGCGGTCTATTTGCGGCTGCGAACGGCGCAACACGTATATACTTCTTACATGCATGCGAAACGCATGTCATTCCGTTCTTAAACGCATCTAGATTGGAGCAGACATGTCAGCTTTGGGAATCGTCCTGATAGTGGTCGTCGCTATAGTGGTCGTCTTGGTGGTGGCGGTCATAGGCATGTACAACAACCTCGTCAAGCTGCGCAACCGCGTCGACAACGCATGGGCGCAGATCGACGTGCAGCTGCAACGCAGGCTGGACCTGGTGCCGAACCTGGTCGAGACCGTGAAGGGCTATGCCGCCCACGAAAGCGGCACGCTGCAGAAGGTCACCGAGGCGCGCACCGCCGTCATGGGCGCGAAGACGCCCGAAGGGAAGATGGAGGCCGACAACGCGCTCACCGGCACCCTGAAGAGCCTGTTCGCAGTGGCCGAGGCCTACCCCGACCTGAAGGCCAACGCCAACTTCCAGCAGCTGCAGGCCGAGCTTTCCCAGACCGAGGACAAGATCAGCTACATGCGCCAAAGCTACAACGACACTGTCATGAAGTACAACACGGCCATCGAGACGTTCCCCGGAGTCGTGTTCGCCGGCATGTTCCACTTCGAGCGCCGCGACAGCTTCGATGCCGAGGCGGTGGCCGACGTGGCCCCGCAGGTCTCGTTCTCGCAGGAGTAGCGCATGTCCCTGCATCGCTTCCGGAACGCCTTTTCCATTCCGGAGTGGACCTGCGTCCGGCCCGTTCCTGCATGCGTGCTTGCAGCCGCCTTCGCGACGGTGGCTGCGGTTTTCCTGCTGCTGGCGTGCCCGCAGACGGCGCTCGCGAAGAGCTACAGCATGCCCCGGGTGGACATTGCGGCCGAAGTGCAGTCCGACGGGACGCTGCAGGTGCAGGAGCAGCGCACCTTCGACTTCGACGGCAGCTTCACCTGCGTGTGGTGGACCTTCGACAGCCTGCCTGCCGGGTCGTCGCTGGAGGTCACAGGCGTCAGCCTGACCAATGGCTCCGGGCGTGCGGTCGAGCTTTCGGAGGTACCCTTCCAGACGCAGTGGCGAAGCTCTGGAGGCCCCGGCTATGCGAGCTATTCCGTAGACGTCGACCTCGCCTCCGTGTACGTGTTCTTCGAGGCGGACGACGAGCAGCTGACGGTCGGCCTTTCGTACCGCATGGAAGGCGCCGCGCAGGCGCATTCCGACGTCGCCGAGCTGTACTGGCAGTACGTCGGAAGCCAATGGGCCGAAGCCTCCGACGACGTTTCCTGCACCGTCACGCTGCCTGTGCCCGCAGGCGTAGCCGTTCAGGCAGGGGAGAACGTGCGTGCCTGGGGCCATGGCCCGCTCGACGGCAACGTGTCCGTCAACGACGACGGCACGGTGACCTATATCGTGCCCAGCGTGGCGCCGGGCGAGTTCGCCGAGGCGCGCATCGCGTTTCCGACGGACTGGCTTGCAGGCATCGACGCCTCCGACGTGATCGCCGGCGACGCGCTTCCGGGCATCCTTTCCGAGGAGCAGCAATGGGCCGACCAGGCCAACGCGCGCCGAGGTGCGGCAGTCGCGCTCCTGGTCGGATGCATCCTCGTGGCGCTTGCCCTGATCGCCTGGGCGCTGGTCATGTTCTTCAGGCACGGCAGGGAATACAAGCCCAGGTTCCAGGAGGAATACTGGCGCGACGTGCCAGACCCGAAGGCGCAGCCTCCCGAGATCGGCCGCCTCTGGCGCTGGGAGAAGGAAAGCCCCGACGACTTCACGGCCGAGATCATGCAACTGGCGCACAAGGGTGCCGTCCGCATGGAGAGGGGAAGCTATCCCGATGCGCGCGGGCGCCTGGTGGAGGACTACTGCATTGTGAAGGTTCCCGAGGTTGCCGACGCGGTCAACGCCGGGTCGGACCCCGTAGGACGGGCCGTCCTAGACATGCTGTTCGACAAGTTCCCCGCAGGCGGCTCGGCCGCGACGGAATCGTCGCAGCAGCACGTCTGGTTCGGCACCATAAACAAGTACGGCGAGAAGCATCCCGAGGAGTTCAACAGCGCGATGAGCCTCTTCCAGGCCACGCTGAGCCGCAAGGTGGACAACCTCGACTACTTCGAGGCGAAGGGCTCCATGCTGAAGATGGCCATGGCCTCCATCGCGGTGTTCGCGGCCGTCGGCAGCGTCGTGTTGGGCTTCTGGATAGAGAACCTCGTGCCGGCCGTCGCGGGAGTTGCGGCCGGGGTCGTGCTGTTCGTCGTATCGCGCTTCATGAGCCGCATGACGCGCCACGGCGCCGAGGTGCGCGCCAAGGCCGAGGCGCTGAAGCGGTGGCTGACCGACTTTTCGTCGCTGGACGAGCGTCCTCCCACCGACGTAAAGGTGTGGGGCGAGTTCATGGTGTATGCCTACGAGTTCGGGATTGCCGACCAGGTGATGAAGGAGCTGCGCCTGAAGGTGCCGGAGCTGTTCGTGGAAGAGGCCGCGGACTCGGTGTACGTGCCCTGGTGGTTCTGGTACTCGCCGCACTACATGCACGGCGCCGGAGTGCCTTTGGCGAACGCCCTGTCGAACACGGTGGCGAACACGATAAGCAC
>CAQLOA010000046.1:4498-9487 GCA_948829205.1 uncultured Eggerthellaceae bacterium | reverse complement strand
ACTGTCTGAGGCGCCGCGAAGCGGCGCCGAGTTCCGCAGAACCTCCGCCAAAACCAGCGCCGCGGGAGCCGAGCCCTGCGGAGAGTGCGGATGCTTCCGCCCCTCCCGAGCGGATTTCTCGGCTCCTTTGGCTTGACCTACGCTCGGAGCGGCTGACATGCCGCAGAGAAGCAACTATGCGTAGAACAGGATCTCGTTGTAGGTCGGCACGGGCCAGTGCTCGCGGGCGACGATTATCTCCATGGCGTCGACGGCCTCGCGCAGGTCGTCCATGACAGGGATGATCTCGTGCGCGTTCATGTCGGCGCGCTTCTGCTGGTCGTCCACCTCGAGCGAGGCATAGTGCAGCTCGTGCAACTTCGCCAGATGCTTGTTGATGACAGCAGCGCCGTCCATCAGCGCCTTCAGCTTCTGTTCCTGGGCGGAGGTGTCAGCCTCGGGACACACCTGCTTCACCTTCCACAGGTTCTCGGCGATTTCCGCGGCGAACTGGTTGATGGCCGGCAGGTAGTCGCGGCGCACCAGGCGCTTCATGGTGCGGATCTCGATGTTGAGCGTCTTGTTGTACTTCTCCAATTTCACCTCATAGCGGCTGCGCACCTCGACCTCGTTGAGCACGTTGAACTCCTCGAACAGGTCGATGGACTTCTGCGACACGAAGCACGGCAGCGCGTCGGCCGTGGTCTTATGGTTGGCAAGCCCGCGGCGGGCGGCCTCGATTGGCCATTCATCGGAATAGCCGTCGCCGTTGAAGATGATCCTCTGGTGGTCGCGCAGCGTGCGCTTGACGTAGTCCTTGGCGGCCTGTTCGAACTGGTCGGCAGGAACGCCTTCCATCTCGTCGGCGAACTCCTTGAGCGACTTCGCCATGGCGGTGTTGAGGATCATGTTGCAGTCGGACAGGTTCTGCTGCGAACCCGGCATGCGGAACTCGAACTTGTTGCCCGTGAACGCGAACGGGGACGTGCGGTTGCGGTCGGTGTTGTCCTTGAGGAAGTTCGGCAGCTCGTCGACGCCCAGGTCCATCTCGGTGCGCTTGGCCGACTTGTACTCGTCGTTGTCGCCCACCAGCGCGTCGACGACGCGCCCCAGCTCGTCGCCGAGGAACATGGACACGATCGCGGGGGGCGCCTCGTTGGCCCCCAGGCGATGGTCGTTGCCCGCAGATGCGGCCGACATGCGCAGAAGCTCCTGGTAGTCATCGACGGCCTGCACGACTCCTGCAAGGAACACCATGAAACGAAGGTTGGATATGGGGTTCTCGCCGGGATCGAGCAGGTTCTTCCCGTTGGCGGAGATGGACCAGTTGTTGTGCTTGCCCGAGCCGTTGATGTGCTCGAAGGGCTTCTCGTGCTCTAGGCACACCAGCCCGTAGTGGCTTGCAAGAAGCTTCATCTCCTCCATGGTCAGCAGGTTCTGGTCCACCGCGCGGTTCGCGTTCGAGAACAGCGGCGCAAGCTCGTGCTGGCAGGGTGCGACCTCGTTATGCTTCGTCTTGGCGGGAACGCCCAGCTTCCAAAGCTCGTCGTCGAGCTCCTTCATGAAGTTGTTGACCGACGGGCGGATGGCTCCGAAGTAGTGCTCTTCGAGCTCCTGCCCCTTGCACGGAGAGTAGCCGAACATGGTGCGGCCCGTCAGCACCAGGTCGAGCCTCTTCACGAAGTCCTTTTCGGAGATGAGGAAGTACTCCTGCTCGGCCCCAAGCGTGGTGACGACGCGCTGATGGGGTTCGCCGAACAGCGCAAGCACGCGGTTCGCCTGAATGTCGATGGCCTTCATCGAGCGCAGGAGCGGCGTCTTCTTGTCCAAGGCCTCGCCCGTGTACGAGCAGAAGGCGGTGGGAATGCACAGCACCTCGTCCTTGATGAATGCGAAGCTGGTGGGATCCCAGGCGGTGTAGCCTCGTGCCTCGAACGTGGCGCGAAGGCCTCCCGACGGGAACGACGACGCGTCGGGTTCGCCCTGGATGAGTTCCTTGCCCGAAAACGTCATGATGGCGTGGCCGTCGTCTATGGGGTCGATGAAGCTGTCGTGCTTTTCCGAGGTTATGCCCGACAGCGGCTGGAACCAATGCGTGTAGTGAGTGGCGCCGAGCTCGATGGCCCACTCCTTCATGGCGTGGGCCACCACGTTTGCCACGTCGAGGTCGAGCGGCGCACCCTCCTTGATGGTCTTGAGCAGCCGCTTGTAGGTAGCGGAGGGCAGCCGCTCCTGCATCGTGTGCTCGTCGAATACCAGCGTTCCGTAGATGTCCATCACCTTAGACATAGGGCTCTCCTAGCTCGAATTACGGATGTTTCGATGGTACCAATTGTTGCCTGCAAATGTTTCAGGAGTTTTTCGACCGTGTTTAATGTCTGCGCGAAATCGCAACAGAACGGGCGCAGGCAAATCATGCGTTATTAATAATTTCTCGAAGATGCCGGTTTGGAAGGTGAGCGAGCGGCGCATCCGGTGGTTCTAGTTCGCGCGAAAGAACGACGACGCGTACTTGGGCACGCGAGGAGTTCTTGGAGGGCGAAGGAGAACCGCTGGCGTGTGCGTTTGGGACCACCCCAGGGCGTCCGCGCAGCGTCAATCAATACTTCGTCCGGCAGGACGAAGTATTCTAAAACTTGCGGAAGCGGTCGTAACGCTGCTGCTTGAGCGCTTCGGGGGTCTGCTGCGACAGCTCGTCCAGCGCGCCTTTCACGTAAAGCCACACGGCAGCGGCGGCCTGCTCGGGGTTCTCGTGCGCGGGACCGTGGCCTTCGGGGACGATGTCTTCGATGATGCCCATCTCCAGCGCGTCCTGGGCACTCATCTTCATGACCTCGGCAGCCTCTGGGGCGCGCGAGCCGTCCTTCCAAAGAATGCTGGCGAAGCCTTCCGGCGAAAGCACGGAGTACACGGCGTTCTCCTGCATGGCCACCTTGTTCGCAACGGCAAGCGCAAGCGCGCCGCCCGAGCCGCCCTCGCCAAGCACCACGGAAACCACCGGCACCGTGAGCCCCGACATCAGCGCCAGGCTTTCCGCTATGGCGTTGCCCATTCCCCGCTCCTCGGCCTCTTTCCCGCAGAACGCGCCCTGCGTGTCCACGAAGCACACGACGGGGCGTCCGAACTTCTCGGCCTGGCGCATGAGGCGCATGGCCTTGCGGTAGCCCTCGGGCTGTGGGCAGCCGAAGTTGCGTGCGATCTTGTCCTTCAGGTCGGAGCCCTTCTCCTCGGCGATGACGGTGACGACGCGGTCACCCAAGCGGCCTATGCCGCCGATGACTGCGCCATCGTCCGCATACGCCCGGTCGCCGTGGAGCTCGACGAACTCGTCGAACATGGTGTCGATGTAGAAGCGCGACGTCGGCCGGTGCACGTTGCGAGCAAGCTGCACGCTGGCCCAGGCGCGATTGGACGGGTCCCCCTGCCGGGACTGCGACTCCTTCAGGTATGGCGCGTCGGCCACGCCCTTGTTGCGCAAGGCCCACCAAAGCCCGGCCTTGCCGGCATGCTCCGTGAGCGACTTCCCCAGCATGCTTCCGATGTCGGCAAGCCCGCGGGCTATGTTGTCCAGCGAAGGAGGCAGCGTTTCGACCCCGATGATGCCCTGTATGGCCTCGGGAAGCACGATGGGCTGCTGGCCTTCCCCCTGCGACGGATCCGCGTCGTCGGAGCCGACACCCCCCGCGCCCTGCGCCCCGGAGCCGTCGACGGAATCGACGTAAGATGCCGGGCTTTTGCCGTCGCCGTGAAGCCGTAGGAGCTGCGCCAGCGCGTCGCGCATGCGCCCGCGTTCGACTATGGCGTCGATCAGGCCGTGCTCGAGCGCGAACTCGGCCGTTTGGAAGTCGTCGGGAAGAGCCTGCTTGATGGTGTCCTGGATGACGCGCCTTCCCGCGAAGCCGATGTTGGCCCCGGGTTCGGCCAGCATGACGTCGCCCAAGGTGGCGAAAGACGCCGTCACTCCCCCCGTGGTGGGGTCGGTCAGGACGGAGACGTACAGCAGTCCGGCGTCGCCGTGCGCCTGCACCGCGGCCGATACCTTGGCCATCTGCATGAGCGAGACGAGCCCCTCCTGCATGCGCGCCCCGCCGGATGCGGAGAACACCACCGCAGGAAGGCCCTGCTCGACGGCGCGCTCGAACATGCGGGCGAGCCTCTCGCCCACCACGTGGCCCATGGACCCCATGATGAAGGAAGGCTCCATGACCCCGAAGGCCACCGGGATCCCCTTGATCCGGGCGCTTCCGCAGCGCACGCCCTCTTCGTATCCGCTGCGCGTGCGCGCCTTCTCTATTATGCCGTCGAAGCCGGGGAACCCGAGCGCGTCGGTCTCCTCGACGTCGGAGAACCACTCCTCCACGCTTCCCTCGTCAAACGTGAGCGCGATGCGCTCGTCGGAGGAAAGCCTCGCCAGCTGGCCGCAAACGGGGCAGCGGTATCCGCGGGCCACCACTTCCCTGTTGTCGCTGGTGAGCCCGCAATGCGCGCACCTGCGCCATTCAACAGGCTGCAGCACCGACGCGGCCAGGGCTATGTCGTCGCCGATGACCTCGGTGGTGGCTCGCTCCCAAAGCTTCATGGACTTGTCGCCCGAAAGAGGGACGAGCAGCAGGATGTCGCGCCTTATGCACTCCTCGGCCAGAAGGTCGGACGGCTTGGCGTTCGATGCGCACAGGATGGTGCGCGCCTCGCATTCCTCGGCCGCCTTCAGTATGGCGTACTCGTTCTCGAACAGGCGCGCGTTGAACCTGGCTCCCAGGCTTACCGGGTTGGTGGACCCGCCGAACGCGAAGCCACGCAGCTTGTCGTCGGTAGCGGTGGTGAAAAGCGGATGCACCTGCGCGTCGTTGGCGGCACGCACAACGGACTTCAGCGGGTTGCCATAACCTGCGGCAAGAACCGCCCCAGGACGCCTGTCCGACAGTGCGTCGAGGTTGTAGAAGACGCTCGGACGCCCTTCCTGCTGGCCGCTTCCGGTTTCGTTTCCAGACGTGCTGTTCATGGGCTACC
>CAQLOA010000046.1:0-4488 GCA_948829205.1 uncultured Eggerthellaceae bacterium | reverse complement strand
TGCAAGCATGTACTTCTGAAGGGCCTCGGCCGCCACGGCGTCGCCTTTGAAGGCCTTCGTCTCGGCCTTGCAGAAGCGCTTGCCGCTCTGCAGTATGGTGGCCTCCAGGCGGATGGTGTCTCCGGGCAGCACGGTCTCGCGGAATCTGCCCTTGTCGATGCCGGCGAAGTATCCGACGCCAACCTCCCGGTCGGGGTCGGCGAATATGCAGCAGCATGCGGCCTGCGCGAGCGCCTCCATTATGAGCACGCCGGGAAAGACAGGCTGCCCGGGGAAATGGCCCTGGAAGATGGGCAGGTCGGGCGACACGTCCAGCTCGGCCACGATGTGCACGCCGGGCTCGCATTCCAATATGCGCGTGACCCAAAGGAACGGGTCGCGGTGCGGAAGCAGCTGCTTCACGCCTTCCTGGTCGCATGGGAAGGTAACGTTGTCCGCCGCCATTTACTGCTCCTTGAACGGCGCGATGGCCAGCGTGGCGTTGTGGCCGCCGAACCCGATGGAGTTCGACAGCGCCACCTTCTGGGGATAGTCGCGCTTCGCTTCCTTGAGCACGGTGACGGCGCATTCGGGGTCGGCCTCATCGAATCCGACCGTGGGAGGAACAAGGTCGTTGGCCACCGACAGGGCGGTGACTATGGCCTCGACTGCGCCGGCCGCGCCCAGCATGTGGCCCGTCATTCCCTTGGTTGACGTGACGGGGATCTCAGAGAAATCGACGCCTTGCAGCGTGCAGAACGCGCGCGCCTCGGTGGCGTCGTTTATGGCGGTGGAGGTGCCGTGCGCGTTCAAGTGCCCGACGTCCTGGGGGCTCATGCCAGCGTCGTCCAGCGCGCCCTGCATTGCGCGCACCACGCCTTCGCCTGACGGGTCGGGCGACGTGATGTGGTAGGCGTCGCAGGACGTGCCGAAGCCCACGACCTCGGCGATTATGTCCGCGCCGCGCGCAAGCGCGCCTTCCAGCGTCTCCATGACCACGGCGCCCGCGCCCTCGCCTGCCACGAAACCGTCGCGGTTGGCGTCGAACGGACGGCTTGCCTTGGCAGGGTCTTCCGAATGCGACAGCGCGCCCAGGTTCGAGAAGCCTGCGATGGATATGTCGCACACCGACTCCTCGGACCCGCCGGCAAGCGCGTAGTCGGCTATGCCGTACTTGATCAGGCGGTAGGCCTCGCCGATGCACTGCGCACCGGTTGTGCAGGCCACGACCGAGTTGCTGCACTCGCCCTTCAGCCCGAAGCGGATGGCGATCTCGCCAGCCGCAATGTTCGAGATCATGGTGGGAATGAACAGCGGGTTGACGCGTTTGGACCCCTTCTCGTGAAGCTTTATGGACTCGGACGTGAATATCTCCATGCCGCCTATGCCGCTTCCGAAAATGGTCGCGAAGCGGTTGGCATCCGTGCCCTGCGGAAGCACGAACCCGGCCTCGGTCGCTCCGTCCGCGCCGTCGGCGGCCACCTGCGCGAAGCCTGCCTGCTTCATGGCCTCGTCGGCGGCGACGACGGCGTACTGGACGAATCGTTCCCAACGGCGCGCCTGCTTCTTGGTCAGTCCGTGCTCGGTGCCGTCGAAGTCGGTCACAGTTCCCGCGACGTGGACGTTGACGGCGTTGGCGGCCTCGGTTTCGAGCGGCTTGATTCCGCACTCTCCGGCAACCGCCGCATCGAACAAACGGCCGGCGCCGATGCCGACAGGCGACACGGCTCCGACTCCGGTGATTACTACCCTTCTGGGGTTGATGGCATCCATTTCCCATCCCATCGGTTCGGGGTTTGACATGGCTGGTGAAACACGCTGGTAGATTATAGTGAAATTCCTCCGTCGACGCCCAAAACTTGCCCGGTTATGTAAGAGGCTTCCTCGCCTGCCAGGAAGGCCACGGCGCTGGCGACGTCCTGCGGCTGGCCCAGGCGACCGGCAGCGATCCTTCCCGTGAGGGCCTCCTGCGCCTTGTCGTCGAGGGCCGCGGTCATGGCCGTCTCGATGAAGCCGGGGGCCACGGCGTTCACGGTTATGTTCCGGCTTCCCAGCTCCTTGGCGGCCGACTTGGTCATGCCTATGATTCCCGCCTTCGAGGCCGAATAGTTGACCTGCCCCGCGTTCCCGTAGACCCCGACCACGCTGGAAACGTTCACTATTCGCCCGTAGCGCTGCCTGGTCATGAGGGGAACGACGTGGCGCATGCAGTTGAACGCGCCGCCCAGGTTGGTGTCGATCACGGACTCGAACTGGTCGGCCTTCATGCGCATCAGAAGCCCGTCGCGCGTGATGCCCGCGTTGTTCACAAGCACGTCGATGCGCCCGAGCTCGTCCTTGACGTCTGACACCATCTGCTTGACGGCATCGAAGTCGGCGACGTCGCACTGGACCGCCACGGCGGCCACCCCGTAGACGTCGGACAGGCGTTGCGCCAGGTCCTTGGCGGCCTGTGCGCTGGATTCGCTGTGATGGTTCACCGCCACGGCGAAGCCGTCTGCGGCAAGACGTTCGGCGACTGCGGCGCCGATTCCCTGCGCCGCGCCCGTGACAAGGGCCACACGCTGCTCGTTCTCAGTCATTCTGACCTGCCTTACGCGTTGTTGGTGATGTATTCGTGCACCTGGGTCTCGTTGCCCACCAGATGCCGCTCGGTGGAACGGTCGATGCGCTTGACCAGGTTGGTGAGCACGTTGCCGAATCCTATCTCGACGAACTCGGTCTCGCCGTCGTCGAGAAGTGCACGGATGCTCTCCTCGAACATCACCTCGTCGTTCACGTGGCGGCCCAAACGCTTCGCCGCCTCCTCTACCAGGAACGGCTTCGCGTCGGTGTTGCATATGAGCATGACCTCGGGCTCGCGGAAGTCCAACGACGAGCAGAACTTCTCCACCTCGGATGCCGCCGGGGTCATGAGAGGCGAATGAAACGCCCCCGACGTGGCCAGGCGGACGCTTTTCTTCCCCGCGTCCGACCACAGCTTCTGCGCGCGCTCGAGCGCGGAGTCATGCCCGGACACGACCACCTGCGAGGGGCCGTTGTGGTTGGCGCACACCAGCACGTCGCTTCCGGCGGCCTGGACGCAAACCTCGCGGGCGTCCGAAAGGCTGGCCCCGATAAGCGCCACCATGCCGCCCGGCTGGGCGGCGCATGCGGCGGCCATGCTTTCGGAACGCACCTTCAGCAGCCGGGCCGCGTCGTCGAGGGGGAGCATCCCGGAGAGCACCAGCGCCGATATCTGCCCCAGCGAGAACCCGACCAGCGCGCTGGGCTTGATGCCGCGGTCGAGCAGCAGCTTGCCCACGCCGACGGAAACCGCCATCGTGAGCCCCTGCGCAGCGACCGTGTCGCTGATCTCCTCCTGGGTGCCCTCCTTGGAAAGGCGCTCGAGGTCGACGCCCAGCGCGTCCGAGAGCGTCTGGAAAACCTGCGCCACCTTCTGCGACTTCAGCAAATCGGCGCCCATTCCGGGCTTTTGCGCCCCTTGCCCGGGGCAGAGCCAAACTGTCATTTGTTCCCTTTCAAGCGAACAGCCCCTTACTGGGGCTGTTCCATTCGCTTTCGGCTGCTACTTCCAGCTGCGTGTGGCGTTGCGTTCGGCCATTTGCTGCAGCGAACACGAACCCCATTGCTCGGCCTGCGACATCAGGTCGTCCACTATCTGCCTGGCCGGCTTCAAGTCGTGCACCAAGCACGCCACCTCGCCGGCCATCAGCGAGCCGTTCTTCACGTCGCCGTCCACCACGGCCCGTCTGAGCGAGCCCGTCAGCAGGTTCTCCAGTTCCTGGCCATCCACCTCGCCTGCGGCCATCTTCGCCTCGAGCGCCTTGGCCTGGCGAGCGAAACTGTTCTTCAGCTGGCGCACGGGATGGCCCGAGTCGCGCCCCGTGACGATGGTGTCGGAGTCCTTCGCCTCGACGATCTTCTGCTTGTAGTCGGCATGCACCGTGCATTCCTCGGCGGTGAGAAAGCGCGTGCCCACCTGGACGCCTTCGGCGCCCAGGGCGAACGCCGCCACCATTCCGCGGCCGTCGGCGACGCCGCCGGCCGTGATCACGGGGATGTCCACCGCCTCGCATACCGCGGGCGTGAGCGCCATGGTGGTCAGCTGCCCGATGTGGCCGCCGGCCTCCTCGCCTTCAGCGACCACCGCGTCGGCTCCGGCACGCTCCATGCGCTTGGCGAGCGCAGCCGAGGCAACGACGGGGATGACCTTGATGCCCGCTTCCTTCCACATGTCGATGTAAGGCGCGGGCGACCCGGCGCCCGTGGTGACCACGTCGACGCGCAGGTCGCAAAGCAACTTCGCCAGCTCGGGCGCTTCGGGGTTCATAAGCATGATGTTGGCCCCTATGGGCTTGTCCGTCCGCGAGCGGGCCTCGTTCACCTGCTGCTCGACCCACGAAAGGGGTGCGCTTCCGCAGGCGATTATGCCCAGGCCGCCGGCCTCGCTGACCGCTGCCGCCAGGGAGGCGTCGGCGATCCAGGCCATGGCGCCCTGGATTATGG
>CAQLOA010000045.1:9107-9494 GCA_948829205.1 uncultured Eggerthellaceae bacterium | reverse complement strand
GCCATGGCCTCTTGCACGCCCTTGTCTACGGCAGGAATGAGCCCGTTGGGGATCACGCCGCCCTTGATCTCGTCGACGAACTCGTAGCCCTGGCCGGGGAAGGGCTCGATGCGCAGCCAGCAGTCGCCGAACTGCCCGGCGCCGCCCGTCTGCTTCTTGTGGCGGCCCTGCGCCTCGGCGACCTTGCGGATTGTCTCGCGGTAGGGAATGCGCACGGGAACGAGGTTCGCCTCGACGCCGGCCTGTTCCTTCAGGCGCGACAGCAGCATGTCCACCTGCGCCTCGCCCATCGCGTGCAGGATGGTCTGGTGCGTCTGCTCGTCGCGGGTGATCTTGATGGTGGGATCGGCCTCGGCAGCGCGGGCCAGGAAGGTTCCCAGCTTGTCC